>CAMCUE010000089.1 GCA_945878705.1 Ferrithrix thermotolerans DSM 19514
TAACTGGTGCCGCTATGGACCTTGGCAAACTCATCGGTTTTTTGCGTGGGCTGATTGACTCGCTGACAACAAAGTAAACTGTCAATAATGATCGCGCGAATTAAGACGAATCTAATTAAGTATTTCTTTTTTGGTAACTCAATTACCAACGACGTCCTTGAAATGAATCAGCGCTTAGATGGCGTTTGGGTCGAAACTGACGAAGATAAAGAACTTCAGGAAAGGTTCCATGCGTTACGGGCCTCGGTGCCAAAGTTTCGCTTTCACGAAAGCACTCGAATTGGTGCGGGTTTCTTGCGCCGCTACAAACACCTTCTTTAGAGCGGCGTATTCGTGAGGGTTATTGTTGTACTCGGTCACCCCCGTGCAGATAGCTATTGTGCAGCAATTTTAAATGCAATAGTAAATTCGCTTCAAGAAAAACACCAAGTCACTGAAATTCGCTTGGCAGATGAGAAGTTCACAACTGCTATGACCAGCAAAGAGCGTCAGGCTTACGAAACTGATTCGCCATTAATAAGCGATGACACAAGGCGTCACGCACAACTTCTACTGCAGGCTGAAGCAATGATATTCGTTTATCCAACTTGGTGGTCAGGACTCCCCGCCCAACTCAAAGGTTGGATTGATCGCGTATTTGTTCTAGGTGTTGCATTTAAATTCAACGAAAAAAACCAGATTCGCCCAAACCTAAATAACATCCGCCACATTATTGGCGTAAGCACTTATGGTTCGCCATGGCGTTACGTGAAACTAGTTAACGACAACGGCAGACGCACACTGACCCGATCTCTTCGCGCTTCAACGGGTTTGCGGACGCGCACAATGTGGCACGGTATTTATGCACTTGACACATGCACGGCCGAACAACGCGAAAAATTTATTACCAACACGACGCGCAAAATTGCCAAACGACTTGATAAATCAGAGAGTAACAAATGAAAGCTCTGGTTGTTTATGTTCATCCACTTGCGAACTCGTTTAATGGTGCGGTGCGTGATGTTGTTGTCAATGAATTAACTGCCGCAAACCACGAAATTCGCCTACGTGACTTGTATGCCGAAAATTTCGAACCATTTTTGAGCGCCACTGAACGCGCCCTGCACCACACGCCACCGTCAACGCGTCCCGAACTGGCAACAGATGTCGCAGACCTGCGATGGTGTGATGCGATCGTATTTATTTATCCAACCTGGTGGGCAGGACTACCCGCAATGCTCAAAGGCTGGATTGATCGCACATGGATGAACGAAGTGGCGTGGGTCTTGCCAGCGGACTCCAACACTATTCGCCCTCGGCTAACAAATGTTCGGCGCCTTGTAGCAGTCACCACGCACGGTTCGTCGAAACTTGTGAACGCGTTACAGGGCGAACCTGGTAAGCGAATCATTTCGCGATCTATTCGCTCGATGTGTAACCGTTGGTGTCGCGCGCGTTGGATTGCGTTTTATGGTCTTGACAAATCAACTCAAGAGCAGCGAGAAAAACATATAGACACAGTTGGTCATCGAGTTGTTAGAGCCTTGCGCTGAAGCACGCTGACAGTTTCAATGTGTGGCGTATGAGGAAATAAATCCAACACAGTTACTTTCTCAAGTTCATAACCAGTATCAATCAATAACCGCAAGTCCCGTGCTCCGGCAACTGCATCACAACTTACTAAAACAATTCGTGGCGCCTTCGTTTCGACGAGTCGCGACACGGCTAATGGGCCAAGACCTGTGCGCGCCGGGTCTGCAATCACTAAACCAGCAGCCACTGGCGACCATTGTTCTACGTTGCTATGAACAATTTCGCTCGGCTGACTGGTGTCGCGCGTTTCGGCAAGATGCTTGGAAAGGTTGACAGCGGCATCACGACACGAAGATTCACTTGATTCAACGACGCTGACTGGCACATCAGCACTTAACAGTGTTGCCGCGAACAAACCGACACCGCCGTACGCATCAATTATTCGACCGTCAACACCAGAGAGTGCACGCTCGCCTGCTGCTGCGCGAACTGCAGCAACGAGCAACTCAGCGGCCTCATGCGACGACTGAAAGAATGATGTCATCATCACTCGCAACTTCACGCCAGCAATAACTTCATGCACCAAAGATTCAATCCCGACACCAACACCTTTAGGTAAACCAGTGATCTGCCCACGACCGTGTTCGTCATGCAACCAAACACCGCGCTCACTAGTTGACGCACTGCAACGAAGTGTTACTTCTGTTGAGTTTTTTACTTTTACTGTGGCGATCATTTCGTTGAGTAAATCGTGAGCAATCAAACAAGGATTAGTCTCAACTAATTCGTTACTCAGTCCGCGCCGAAACCCAAGTTTGCCATTCTGTAGCACAGCCATTCGTAAAGTTGTGCGCGATGCCTGCGAACTTACCGAGCCACCAGTTTTAACGAGAGATGAAGCATCAGTTTCGCTTAATTTCGCAGTGCGACGCAAAGCTTCTTGCACAATTGCAACTTTGGTAGACATGTGCTCAGTTACGGCGAGATGCTGCCAACTACATCCACCACATCCAGCGGCAACGAATTTGCAGGGCGCCGAAACTCGATGTGGCGACGCATCTAAAATCTCAAGCGCAACGCCTCGAGCGAAGTCTTTTTTGTTCGTTGTTATCTCAACGCGAACTCGCTCACCAGTGATTGTGCCGCCAACGAAAATCACTCGCCCGTCAGCGAGACGCGCCATGCCATCGCCACCGGCGACGATGCGTTCGATAGTTACATCTTCGTTACTCATGCACTCGCACCCTAGGCTGTAAAGCGAGATGAAACCGATTCAAATCGCTCCGTCAGTTTTACCAGTTGATTTTTCGCGACTTGGTGACGCAATCTGCGAACTTGATTCGGCAGGCGTAGACCTAATCCAATGGGATGTAATGGACGGCCAGTTTGTGCCAAACCTTACATTCGGCCCTGACATCATTGCATCGACTCGTGCGCTAACGAAACTTCCATTTGAAGCGCACCTTATGGTTTTGACACCTGAAGCAATGGCAAGTCGTTACGTCGAAGCCGGTTGCAGTCGCCTGATCGTGCACGCCGAAGCCTGCTCTAACTTGCGGCACACGCTTGAAACTATTAATGCGTTGGGTGTGACTTCAGCAGTTGCATTAAATCCTGAGACTGACGCAAGTGCGGTCGCCGATGTTTTAGATCTAGTTGACTTAATTTTAGTGATGACCGTGCGACCTGGTTTTGGTGGGCAAAAATATATTCAGACAATGGAGCCTAAAATCGCCCAAGTTCGAAAAATGATTTCAGAGGCCAAACTTGACGACAAAGTCAATCTCGAAGTTGACGGTGGAATCAGCGTCGACACCGTTGCTGGGGCTGCAAAATCTGGCGCCAATATTTTGGTTGCAGGTAGCGCACTTTTCAAAGACCCAAAGGGACTAACTCACGCAGTGCAACAAATTCGCCAAACAGCAACTGCTTCATTCGTCGCAAACTGAATTTATTTTTGTGGACGCTTACGAGGTGGCGTAACTTGTCTTTTTCGTGAGACTTGCGGCTTCTTGGTCGTCACACCAGAACGAGAACCAGAACGCGAGCCGGGGCGCGAAACGTTACCAGAACCGAACAAGACTCGCTTGCCTAGAACTAATCCAATCAACAGAATCATTACAAAAACAATCGGAAGAATTAACGCCTGTAACAGACGGACGCGTTGGTTTCGTAATAGCGAAAAGACTCCAGCATTAATGGGTTGACCGTTAGGCAATAATGTCAAAACCGGATCTTCAATTTTTGGGCACGGTTTGTCTGATTCGTCGACACCGACGACTGCATCGCCTGCAAAAAGTTCTTTCTTTGCTCTGACTTTTGATTCAAGCGTTGCAAATAGTTCACTACCCCCTGCTCCAACTAAATATGTCGTGCCTACTTTCAGAAATCTGGTTTCTTGCGAAAGATATCGCACGCTAACGACACCATCGTTTACATAGGCCCCCAGTGATCCGCCCCGAACCTGAACTACTCGAAAAACTGCCGCTGCTTCATCAGCAGACACGAGTTCGCCAAGAAATGTCGCGATCGCCGCACGCGGGGCCACACATCCAGCCGGAAGCGTCGTCTGCGTCGTGGGATCGATTAACGGGCTGCTCTCGTCAATCGCGCTGTCGCCAATGCCTTGCTCATCGGGGATCGTGTCGTCAACGGGTGGCGCCGCAGCACGCACAATTTGCGAGCTACAAATTAAAAGCGTCGCGACTAACGCCAGCGCAGAGATTATCTTCCGGTAAATTTTGGATCTCGCTTTTCGGTAAACGCACGCATTGCTTCTGCCGTGTCGCTAGTTGAAAAATTAATTGTTTGCGCGGCTGCTTCGTCGTCTAGTGCTTGCTCCAGTGTCAGATTCAAGGAGTTGTTCAGCAGTTGTTTTGTTTGCGCCAAGGCAATTGGCGGGCCCGCTGCAAGTTTGCGCGCCCACTCGTCAACGAACTGATCTATCTCACCGTCTGGCAAAACTCGATTGACGAGACCCCTTTCGTACGCGTCTCTCGCCCCGATAATCTCTCCAAAAAATGCCAATTCTTTGGCACGATGCAAACCGACGCGACGCGGCAGCACCCAAGACCCACCAAAGTCAAGCGATAGGCCACGGCGCACAAAAATCTCAGAGAACCGCGAGTTGTCTGCAGCCACAACCACGTCACATCCCACAGCCAAATTGCAACCAGCACCAACAGCGACTCCGCGCACTTTGGCAATCGTCGGCTGAGGCAACTTATGCAGCGCGGTACAGGCTTCGTTAACTCGACGCATCGCCGCCAGTTGATGTACTTGCTCTTGGCTCGCCGAATTACCTCGTCCACTTAGATCAGCACCCGAACAAAAATCTCCACCAGCGCCAGTAATCACCACGACTCGGTCTGCAGAATTACCGGCGATCTCTCGAAATATCTCGGTGAGACCATCCCACATTGAACGATCTATGGCATTTTTCTTTTTTGGCTGGTTTATTGTCACAGTTACGACAGAATCTTCGCGCACAACACCAAGAGTTTCCATTTCATAGACGATACTTGCCCTGTGGGATTCAACCCGACTCGCAAACGTAACACTCGCCCAATTGACTATTTCATTGTGGCTAGTGCGATGCTCGCAATTGCTGCACTTATTATCTGGGCATTCGCCGGTTAATTAAAAGGTTAGTTAAATGTCAAAATCTATTTGGGATGGTTTGTACGGCGAAGTTGAAGTTCGCCGTGTGCAACCCTATGAAGCGCTCAAGGAATACATTTGCCCCGGCTGCAACCAAGATATTTACGAGGGTATGGGGCACTATGTTTGCGTGCCAACCGAAGCACCAGACTTACGCCGACATTGGCACTACGCCTGTTGGGATCGACGATCGTAACTTTTTAAAATGCGTTGTACAACACGTCAAGTTGCGTGCCTAAAAC
>CAMCUE010000090.1 GCA_945878705.1 Ferrithrix thermotolerans DSM 19514
ATTGATAGTGGTTATCGTGGCGAGCTTCAAGTGATCATGATTAATACTGATCCGAAAGTCGACTATCAAGTCACACGCGGTGACCGTATCGCACAATTAATTATTCAACAAGTTGTCGCGACTTCCTGGGATGTCGTCGACGAATTAACAGGCGAAGATCGCGGCGGTGGGTTTGGTCACTCAGGTCGTTAAGGCTTTTTAGTTGGTCCGCGTTGTGACAAAATTTCGCGACCGTATAAATCTTTGATCTGTGAATCAGACATTCCGAGTAGTTCGCTTAAAACATCAGCGTTATCTTCGCCACGATATTTAATTTCACCACGCGTTGATGTGTCGGATCCCGAAAATATCCACGGAGAGTTGGGAAGTTTGACTTTTCCATTAGCGCGATCGCTGACTTCAATGAATGCGTTGCGCTGTTGAGCCCAGTCGGTTTGTGCAACTTCACTGACACTACGAAGCCGACCCATCGCTAACTTATGTTCTGCGAGTCGTCGTTCAAGTTCGTCAACTGTGTCAATCGTTAATGCCCAGTCTTTAAGTAGTTTTATCAGCGCAGGCAGGTTAGCCAACCGTGTTTCAACACTCTTGAATCTTTTATCGTCTAGAAGGTGCGGTGTTTGCATTGCGGCCACAAAAAAATCAAAAGTCCCGCGTTCGGCAGGATGTCCACTGACAATTGAGATCACTCCATCTTTAGTTTTTAACACTGGATAATCTTCTGGTCGAAACGAGCGAATTGCGTCAGGCGAAACAGGTTGATCCCAAAGTGCGTCGTGTGCATGTTCGTTGACATATAGCAAAGTTTGCGCCATAGATAGATCAATATATTGACCGTCACCAGTGCGCTCGCGTTGAAACAGTGCCGCCAAAATTGCCGAAGCGCACTCAATCGCCGTATACACATCACCGTGACTAAACGGATCATTTGCGTACTCACCATTTCGCGCATCACCTTGGCGCTTAGTTAAACCCATCTCGGCGTTCACAACTGGGGCATATGCTCGACGGTCAACCCATGGGCCCGTATTGCCGTAGCCAGTTATTGAGGCGTAAATAATTTTTGGATATTTTGCACGCAGCGTCAGGTGATCGAGATTCATTCGCTGCATTACTCCTGGCCGAAAGTTTTCAATTACGACATCGCACTTGTCAACAAGTTGTGTGATCAAATCAACCGCTTCTTGTTTTGTTAAATCAAGCGAGATATTTCGTTTGCCGACATTTTGTTGGATGAAATATGTTGCGTTTGAGTTGACGCGCGGACTTGAAAATCGAGTTAGGTCGCCACTGGGTTGTTCAACTTTGATTACATCGGCACCAAGATCACACAACATTCGTGTCGCATGAGGCCCGGATAAGACTCGGGTGAAGTCGAGAACTCGAACCCCTTCAAGTGGGCGCATCTGTTAATTCAGCGTTACGCCGAGTGTGCGCAAAGCAAGCGACGAATAAAGTGCGATGCCGTGAGCCATTGCTGCTTCGTCAAACATCACACGATTTGAATGATTAGGCGCCGCTGTTGCTGGGTTCACGCCTTGAGGTGTGCCACCAAGAAACACCATCGCTCCAGGGATTTGATTCAAAACGTAACTGAAGTCTTCGGCACCCATCGCTGGCGATGGCAAATGCACTGCTTTGCCTTCACCGAGTAGAGATTCTGCGACATCAAGTGCGAAATCTACGCTTGGTTTGTCATTGACAGTTACTGGGTATCCAGTTTTTATCTCAACTGCCGTTTGCATTTCATGCGCAGCGGCGATGCCTTCAGCGACACGACGAATTGAATCATGAACTTTTTTGCGAGTCTTTTCGCTCACCGCACGAATTGTCCCCTCAATTTTCGCCGTTTCAGGAATCACATTAGTTGTGGTGCCAGCAATTAATTTAGTGATCGTCACAACGGCTGGATCAAAAGTTTCTATGCGCCGAGTAATCATCATCTGCAGTGCTTGCACAATTTCGCATGCCACCGGTATCGGGTCAAGAGTTCTAAACGGCTCAGAAGCGTGACCGCCTTTGCCAGTAATAGTGATTGAAAGAACATCGCTAGAAGCCATCATCGGGCCGCCTCGAGTGCCGACCACCCCCGCGGGCATCGAAGAAACGATATGTAACGCGTAGGCTGCCGTGATCGGTGATTCAGTACCGTCTTTTAATTTTGAAACGTTAAGTAGGCCTTCGTCCAGCATAAATTTCGCGCCATGGTGGCCTTCTTCGCCCGGCTGAAACATAAACAACACCCGACCAGGTATTTCACTTCGCCTTTCACTAAGCAACTTTGCCGTACTCACCAACATTGAAGTATGCGTGTCATGACCACACGCATGCATGCAGTTTTCTGTTTTTGATGCGAAATCAAGATCGGTATTTTCGGGCATCGGCAATGCATCCATGTCGCCGCGCAGCATCACAGTTGGACCGGGCTTGTCACCAGTCAACATCGCGGCGATGCCACTAGTTGTTTGATGCAAAGTAATATCGAGTGGCAAGCCTTCAAGTGCGCTCAGTACTTGCTCACGTGTCTTCGGCAAAGTGTTGCCGATCTCTGGCCACTTGTGTAGACCGCGACGCAAGGCAATAGTCGCGTCCATTAATCCACCAACTTGATCTTTAAGACCCGCGGCTGCGCCGTGCCGTTCTTGTGCTGCCGTTACTGGAGTATTTGAAGCCGATTTTGCCATGCTCAATAGTACCTATGACGGTTTAGATGGACGAATAAGTTCTTGACCAAAATCGCTTGTATAGATTGAGGGGCATATGTTGTCTGTTGAATTTACGATTGAGCCATTTGTAGATGGTGAACCTGGGGTTCATGTAACTGCTGCAGTTGCCGCAGTAGAGGCACACGGAATCGCCGTAGATTTCGGTCCGTTCGGTTCGCTGTTTAGTGTTGACGCCAAAAGTTTGCCTGTTGTTGTTGGCGATCTGTTGCGTGTCGCCTATGAACACGGCGCGACATTTGTAAACATCGCAGTTTCGCGACTCGACTAATGAAAGCAACTCAACGAGATCCGCTGTTAGCAACACTTGATCCACTGATCGTTGCGATCGGCGCGACAGTTATTGATCCCGATCACATTAGGCCTGGAGATGTAACGCTCGAAGTTGACGGCGTTATGGTTGCAGCTATTCGGCTGCCTGCGTTACATGGCGCATTAGAACGGATGATTGAGGCTGTTGAGCGTGAACTTGGCGGAAAACTTTCAGATCTGTCTCGCACTTTAAAGCAACGAGCGATCAGAATACTTGACGAACGCGGTGCGTTCACTTTGCGTCGCGCAGTTGAAGACGTCGCTGACGCAATGGGCGTCTCACGAATAACTGTCTATAACTATCTCAACTCACTGCACCGCTAACTATTTTTTGTCGCAGCAAACCGCTATCAAGTAGTGCGCCATCGGGAAAAATCCGGTGTGAATAACTTCGTCGTTCATTGAGAACATGAAAACGCTGTGAAAGTATTTCTTTAAGAGATCACGTAATTCCGGACCCGATTTGCAGTTCACATGGCCAAATTTGCTGGCCTCCGATGCGTAAGTCTGAGACTCAAGAGATGGCATGCCAACAATGAACGTGCCGTGCTCGTCTAACGAGATGCAAATGTTTTTTAAAAACGCAAGTTCATGTGCTTTTTCAATGTGTTCTAAAACATCAAGGCTAAAAATTCCGTCGAAGTTATCTTGAAGTGGTGCTGCGACCATGTCATGGACCCTCGCATCGAGGTGCCACTCTGGTTGTTGACGACGTTCAATATCGTCAATAAATACTTGGTCAAAGTCAGTAACTACGACTTTTTTTACGGTTTGCTGAACGAGCCTTGTTGCCGAAGCATCCCCGCAACCGACTTCTAAAACTCGATCAAACCCTTCGAACATTTTTGCGACGAACTTGTAACGCGAAAATGCAAACAGCATTCTGCGTGGGTCAGTTTTCCATGAATAGTTGTAATGCGAACCTAAAGTTTCTGCGGCTTGGGCTGCAGTTTTCTGGAAAAGTTCTTCATAATAATGTGAATCAGTTTTTTCAGAATCCAAAATGAGTCCTTTTTTAGCTAGTGTAGGCTCAAGCCTAACTCAGGAAATCGCCCTAGAGTTTTCGCAGGTGGACTGCGCTGACTTTGTGGTCTGCTCCTTTTTGAATCACCAGTGATGCGCGGGCTCGAGTTGGTTGAATGTTCTCTTTCAAGTTTTTGCCGTTAATGCCAGCCCAAATCTCGTGGGCGAGTTCAATGGCTTGGTCTTGCGTCAAATCAGCAAAGTGTTTGAAGAAACTATTTGGGTCTTGAAAAACTGTTTTCCTTAGAGTTTGAAAGCGTTCAATGAACCAACTTTCAATATCTTTTTCAAGTGCGTCGATGTAGATCGAAAAGTCGAAATAATCTGAGACGAATTCTGTGTTACCCGAACCAACTTGCAAGACATTTAATCCTTCGATTATTAAAATATCTGGTTGATGCACGACCTCTTCGTGACTAGGCATCACGTCATAGACAACATGGTTGTATACAGGGGCAGATACTTCTGCTGTTCCGGCTTTGACATCACGAACAAACTGCAGCAGTCGTTTCGTGTCGTAACTCTCGGGAAACCCCTTACGATTCATTAGCCCACGTTCTTCAAGCACAGAGTTTGGATATAAAAATCCGTCTGTGGTGATTAGTTCGACTCGAGGGTGTTCGGGCCAACGCATTAACAATGACTGCAGAATTCGAGCCGAAGTGCTCTTGCCGACCGCGACACTGCCTGCAATACCGATTACGTATGGCATCTTTGGTGCCATCGTGCCAAGAAACGTCGCTGAAACCCGGTGCAATTTTTGTGTCGCCGCAACATAGAGGTTTAACAAACGTGTCAGGGGTAGATAAATAGTTGCAACTTCATCTAGGTCAATTCGATCGTTGATACCGCGTAACGCTTCTAGTTCTTTTTCGCTGAGTGTCAGCGGTGTTTGCGCGCGCAACTTTGACCATTGTTCGCGGTCAAACCGCAAATATCTGTCTACATCATTATCTGCGATCACAGATTCAATTTATTTCGTTACGCTTCGCAGAAACTCAAGCAATGGTGGATTAACCAACTGTGCGTGCGTCAGATTTGATGAATGCCCGGCGCCTTCAATTGGGATGATCTTGCCTGCGCCGACAAGGCCGGCCCGCAATGCTTCGGCGCGCTCCATTGAAATCGCAGTGTCTGCAGTGCCATGCAAGATAATCGCTGGACATTTAATCTCGCCAAGCCGATCGGTGATGTCATCACGCTCAAGCAAACACTTCGCCGTCGCTTTCACTGCGTCGATCGTGAAACTCTGCCACTTGGCTATCGCCTTTGCATTTTCTGTCGGCTCGGCAATAATTATGTTTGCAATTATCCCAGTTAAATCTGG
>CAMCUE010000091.1 GCA_945878705.1 Ferrithrix thermotolerans DSM 19514
CACAGGTAGCCATGTCTAAGCCACATCGTGCAATGTGGCGGAGACTTCAACTTAAGGAGCTGAGTTGATGAACAAAGTCGTGACTAAATCTCCGATAAAAATAATGACGATAGTTGGAACTCGACCCGAACTAATAAAACTAAGTCGGATTATCCCATTATTAGACGAACATACAAATCACACTTTGGTGCACACTGGGCAGAATTTTTCACCCGAACTAAGTGATGTATTTTTTAATGAATTACGACTCCGAAAACCTGATCACAATTTGTCTGTTTCTGGTGTAACGCCGATGAATGTGATTGCCCAGATTTTAGAGAAAACTGATCAACTTTTAGAATCAAATCGACCGGATGCAGTACTCATTCTTGGTGATACAAATAGTTCGCTTGCGGTGATTGCAGCAAAGCGTAGAAAAATACCTATCTTTCATTTAGAGGCAGGTAATCGTTCATTTGACCAACGGACACCAGAGGAAGTCAACAGAAAAATTGTCGATCACACGAGTGATATCAACTTGACTTATTCAGAGCACGCAAGAAGAAATTTACTTCAAGAAGGTCTTCCGTCTGACCAAATTTTCAATGTTGGCTCACCGATGAAAGAGATATTTAACCACTACATGCCAGAAATTGAACAGTCAAAAGTTCTCGCTGACCTTAAGTTACAAAGTGGTAAATATTTAGTAGGAAGCCTGCACCGAGAAGAAAATGTTGATGACCCTAAGCGTCTTAAAGAATTGGTTAAAACAATTGGTGCGGTAGCCGAGCATTTTGATTTGAAGATCATATTTTCTACGCATCCAAGGACAAGGGAAAGGCTTGATAAGTTAGACATTAAATTTGATGAGCGGTTCAAATTTGTTACAGCGTTAGGATTTTTTGATTTTATAAAACTGCAACAAAGCGCATTCTGTGTCGTATCTGATAGTGGAACACTGACAGAAGAGGCATCGTTGCTCGGCTTTCCTGCAGTGACTCTTCGCGAAGCACACGAACGACCCGAAGGCACAGATAATGGGACTTTAATAATCAGTGGTTCTTTACCGAGTCAACTAATTACAGCAGTGTCAGTGGTTCGTGCCCAATTGAACTCAGACAACAAACCCAAGACGATAGGCGATTATGAAGTAACCGATGTTTCTTGGAGAGTGCTCAAAATTATCTTAAGTTTTATTGAATATGTTGACAAGCGTGTTTGGTATAAATAGCTCGCTTAAATGAGATTTCTATTCGTTCACGAAGTCAACTGGCGCTCCAAAGTAACTTACGAGATTCATGACATTCCAGAATTGTTGTCGCTTGCAGGACACACAGTTTTTTTTATTGACTACCCGGAAGTCTCTTCAGACAAATCATCTTTAAGAGCGCGGTTTTTCAGGACAACTGTTTCAACTGAACATTCGCGTGCACATAAAGGATCATCGGTAAAAGTATTAACCCCCGGTCGAATTTTGCCCGGGTTGGCCGATCGTCTAATTGCATCACTTACTTTCGTCCCACTTTTGATTAAAACTATTCGTAACGAAAAAATCGATCTGATTGTCCTATATGGTGTGCCAACAAATGGATGGCAGACAGTAGTTATTTCGAAAATACTACGGGTACCAATAATTTTTAGGGCGATAGATGCTTCTCATTTGCTGAGAGGTTCAAGATTTAAATTTTTAATTCGAATGGTTGAGCGTTTTATCTACACAAATGTCGATCATATTTCCGTGCACAATGTCGCTTTGGCGGAGTATTGCATCAAATTTGGGGCCAAACGTGAGAAAGTATCGGTTGAATACCCCCGCCTTGACATGAATCGATTTTCACCCGGTGGTCGCGACGATAATCTTGCTGCAAAGTATGGGATTCAACCAACTCAGAAAATAGTGTTTTTCCGTGGAACACTGTATCGATTTTGTGGATTGGAACAATTCTTAGAACTGTTCTCGACGACTTTACACAATGATTCAAACATTGTTGTTTTAATTGTCGGTAGCGGAGAATCTGAACAGACTATTAATGCAGTGATAGAACGACTTGGAATCCAACGCCAAGTTATCTTGCGACCGTTCGTAGATTACGCAGAACTGGTTAAACATATTTGTCTCGCAGATGTATCAATTAATACATTCGTTCCGTCTCTTGTGACCGACTGTGCTCTACCGGGTCGTGTTCTGCAGTCGCTTTCGTGTGGGGTCGCAGTTGTTTCAACACCCCTGAAGGGAATATTGGGTTACACCGGCTCATTTAATGCGGTGGTCTATGCAACACTCGGACACGAGTTTGTTAAAGCAGTTAATCATCTTTTAGCCAATAGCGATGAGCGAGATCAATTAGCGGTAGCAGGAAGGCAGTTGATTGAATCCAAGGGCGACTGGAATGATTTCACTTCAGAGTTCGTAAGGCTCGCTCAAAAAGTCGTGGCGCTGAAATGACAAAAGTATTAGTCGTTGCTATGGCAGACAGTGTTCATACCGGTCGATGGTTGAGTCAGTTCGACGGAGAAGCGATTGAATTTATGCTATTTCCTTCAACACCCCACAGACGGATTCATCCACTGATTCAGCAACGACTCGGCCAAGGGTCTGAAACCCGACTTAATATTTCGCAGTGGATGAAGTTTGTGGCGTTGCCATTGGGCGTTGCCGATCTCATTTTCGGCAATTTTTTTCGAGGCAAATTGCTTTCCCGAGAGATAGATAAATTTAAGCCAGATGTCATCCACATAATGGAGACACAGCACGCTGGGTATCTAACTGACAAAGCGTTAAGTTCGACTCGAATAAAACCAACAGTCATCCTTTCAATCTGGGGTTCAGACCTCTTCTGGTTTCAAAGATTTCCAAAGCATGGTAGAAAAATTAGCTCCGTTCTAAAAAAAGTCAATTTGCTGATTATGGAGTGTCATCGTGACCAAACTTTGGCAATAAGTCTTGGATTTAAAGGAAAGTTTCTTGCAAATATGCCCGCTACTGGAGGAATGAAAACCGACTTACTCGCGAATGAAGCGCGAAAAATTTCCGCGAAAGAACGAAAATGGATCGCCGTCAAGGGTTACAGCGGTTTTGTAGGGCAAGGCAAAGATGCTGTCCGGGTAATCATGGCAGTAGAAAGTCAGATCAAAGATTTTTCGGTCATGGTTTATTCTGCAGGCTTTGGAACCTGGTGGTTTGCTAGAAAATTAAAAAAAATAATGGGGGATCGCCTCGTAATCGCTCGAAAACATGAACTTTCAAATTTAGAAATTGAACAAATGTTTTTAAAATCGCGTGTCGCATTAGGGCTTTCACTTTCCGATGGATTACCGGCAACGGTGAAAGAAGCAATGTGCATGGGAGCCTTTCCAATTCAAACCTCGACTTCTTGTGCGGGAGAATGGTTCAAAGACGGACAGGGCGGAATTCTTGTCGAGCCAAACGATCTTGCAGCAGTGTCGTCTAAATTGTTGCAAGCCTTGAGAGATGATCAATTAGTCGAGTCAGCAATGACTCTGAATTTACAACAGTCTGCCAAATTATTTTCCGAAACATTATTGCAAGAAAAAGCGAAAGATATTTATTATTCACTAATGAAAACTAAGGACTAGTTATGAATTCAGTATTGATAACTGGTGCGGACGGTTTCTTAGGGCGCCACATCGTGCGCGACTTAACTAGTCGAGGGTTCAATGTTTTAGCCAAGCGTCGTGCTGATGGCGATGTATCACAATCTTCAACTTGGCAGACTTTTCCTGCGGCAAATTACTTAATTCATCTTGCTGGTTCAACTTTTGTGCCCGCAAGTTGGGAAGAACCCTCCGCATTTGTTCAAGCCAACTCGATCAGCACCTCATATGCGCTCGACTTTTGTCGAAGCAATAATGCAAGAATGATTTTTTTAAGCACTTATTTATACGCAGCGAACGCAAATCTGCCAATAAAAGAAACTGACGCTATAGACCCTGCGAATCCATACGCACTTTCAAAACTCTTCGGTGAACAACTGTGTTCGTTCTACGCCAAGCACTTTGGTGTTGAATTAGTTATTCTTCGACCGTTTAATGTTTATGGTGCTGGTCAAAGTCCCAGATTTCTGGTTCCATCTATTATTTCTCAAGCTAAAAAGGGTGACGAGATTCGAGTGTTAGATAGTCGACCCGCAAGAGATTACCTATTTATTGAGGATCTTCTTGAAGCCGTGAATTTATCTCTCACTTCAAAGTTAAAGTTTGGCATTTTTAATATTGGAACTGGGGTTGCATCATCAGTTGAAGATTTGATTCAGACACTAGGTCAAGTCATCGGAAGAGAATTGAAAGTCGTGTCTGCCGAACAAGAAAGATTTGGCGAAATTAACTCAACGCAAGCCAGTATTTTGCAGGCAACGAACATTCTTGGCTGGAAACCGAAATGGACCCTTGCAGACGGACTCGCTGATTTATGGAAGGCTACGGATCAAGAGAATTTTCGATAATTTCTTTTGATGTTATAATTTCGCTGGTGACTTCAGATGCGATCCATGCTGTTGAATTGGCAGGTGGGTGCATTGCGTTTGGTGCACTAGTAATTCGATTTTCGCGGTCGCATAAGATAAGTTTTCGCTACACCACTGGCTGGTTAGTGCTTTGTGCATTAGGAGTCTTCGCGGCATTCCTTTTGCCAATGATGACACCAATTGCTACATGGCTGCGACTTTCACCGATCGCGTTGTTGATTGCTGTTGCAACAATTGGTGCGGCACTGTTGTTCTTGCAACTGACTGTGAGCATTTCAGGAAACCAACGCCGAGTGAATTCGTTAGCCCAAGAGACAGCGTTGTTGCGCGAAAAACTTGAGCGACTCCAATCAACCAAACAAAAAAAGTAGAAGAATGCGAAAGTCTCCACTTGTAGTGGTGCCAGCTTTAAACGAGCAAGCAACTATTTTTAATGTAGTTACGCAAGCTAAAAATTTGGGTTTTGATGTTTTAGTTGTTGATGACGGATCTGGTGACAAGACTGCCGAAATAGCGACCCAGGCGGGCGCAGTTGTATTGAGACTCAAAATTAATCTTGGCGTGGGTGGAGCGATGCGTTGTGGTTTTAGGTACGCGATTAATGAGGGTTATGACGCAGTAATCCAATGCGATGCCGATGGGCAACATCCCACGACCCATTTGAAAGATTTAGTCGAAATTTGGAAGCAAACAGCAACGCACTTAGTGATTGGCAGTCGGTTTAGAGACATTCGCCAGTCAATGAAAGTGAAATGGCATCGGAGGTTTGCAATGCGAGTGTTGGGTTTGGTTGCGTCTCACGCTTGCAACACACGCATCACGGATTCAACTTCTGGTTTTCGATTGATCGCAAAGCCGCTACTCAATGAGTTTGCAAAGTCTTTTCCGAGTCATTATTTAGGCGACAC
>CAMCUE010000092.1 GCA_945878705.1 Ferrithrix thermotolerans DSM 19514
TCTTCTGATGTAATTGCAAGTAATTCACTCAATGATTTTGGACTGATTGCAGCAATGACGGGAGCTAGAAATTATGCGAGCACGTACACGCGTGGCTTATGGGGAAATACTGAGATTAGATACGAAAATCAATCATCTTTTGGATCAGAGCCGAGTTTTGAGAATTACCAACATTTACGCAGTGGTTGCGTCACATGGTTTTATTTTGACAAAACTGTTTCAGAATTGAGTCGTCTATCTTGGGAGCCTTTTGCCGTCATCAGATTCGAGGATGACTTCGGATTAGTTTTAGAACTTTCAGATCTTTCACAAATACCAAAAACGTGTTTCGACTCGTAGAGTTATACAATTTCTGACTGAATACGAACAGTTTGGGTGGCGAGAGTGTTCATTTCGGTTGTTGAAAGACAAGCCGCAATTGCTCGTGCCATTGCATTATTTGTAGTGACTTCAGCGGCTTGGCGCTGTTCAACGAAACTAGAACAGTCAGGGTATGGCGGCGCCCAGCCGTGCATTTTTGCAATGGCTTCATTGTTTTCATTTGCAAGCGTTGCCTGCAGCCCAGATAAACCATGCGACACCAGAGCAGCAATGTGGTAGCAACCGCGAAGTTCGCGCAGTGAATCGATTAGCCGGTAGGCCAATGCTGGTGTATCAGTTGGCAATGGCTCTGCCCTGACGCCAGCAAATAACGAGAGTCCTGACGCGTCGACACCTGCTACAAGCTTTGCTGCAGGACCAATAAATTTTTCAAGATCGGGAACATTACTTAAATGTTTGCGACCCCAACTGTCGCAGCTCTGCAAATAGCGTTTGCCTGCGGCACGAGCACCTTCGACCTTGATGCTTCTAGTCCAAAGTTTCTCGACTAGAGCACGATCAAAAAACATAAATGCTGCGTAAATCACATCAGCATCTACATCACCCAATACCCCACCGCGACCTGCAAAGTAAAAATCAAAACTGCTCTTATAACCTGCAGCCGCGCCAGTCGCGGCCGTATCTGAATCAAGCATGTATTCGGCTCCGAGAGATCCAATAATAGGGGCGATCGCCGAGGCGACTTGTGATTCGTTCATCATCGTCATTAGAACATAGTACGATTGGTTTGCTAATACTTTTGTACGGAAGAGTGCCTACACAGCCAGTGCAGTCACACCGAAGGAGCAACCACCCCGGAACCTCTCAGGTAAACAGACCGTTTGAAGTGGCAACACTGGAAAACGATGTTTGATTTAACGGTCATTCATCTACCGAAGGGGAAACTGAGCGATACGTCGCTCAGGAAGCTCTCAGGTGCCAAGACAGTTGGGGTGCGTAATTCCGCACATCCAAAAAGAGGCACCATAATGAGACAGACACTTGACCAGTTGATTGACCGTGATGCGTTTATTTCTCGCCACATCGGAATAGATCCGCAATCTCAGGCGAAGATGCTGCAGACTCTCGGCGTCACAGACATTGAGGAACTCATCACTTTGACTGTCCCCGGTTCTATATTTCAAACAAAACCCCTGAACTTGGGTAAGCCAATGCTTGAGACAGATGTGTTAGATGAGTTACGTGTGATTGCCAGAAAAAATAAAGTGCGCACGAGTTTGATCGGCATGGGTTACTACGACACGATCACTCCTCCAGTGATTGCTCGAAATGTTTTAGAAAATCCGGCATGGTACACCGCGTATACGCCCTACCAACCCGAAATAAGTCAAGGTCGACTTGAAGCACTGCTTAACTTTCAGACAATGATTACCGAGATCACAGGTTTCGATATCGCCAATGCATCGTTGTTGGATGAAGCAACTGCCGCAGCCGAGGCGATGACAATGACACTTCGACTCAGCAAATCTGACTCGGTAGTTTTTGCCGTCGACGAAAATACTCACCCACAAATTATTTCTGTGTTGCGTACGCGCGCAACTGCAATAGATCTGATAATTGAACTTGTGTCGTTAGAAGAAATGAAATCTACAAGTTGTTTCGGCGCTCTTATCTCATGGCCTGGATCAAATGGCGAGATTATTTCGACCGAAAAAGTTCGCCAAGTATGCGACTGCGTACATGCACAAAACGGAATTGCAATTGTTGCTTGTGATTTACTGGCCTGCGTCTTGCTGACAAAACCAAGTGAGCTCGGCTTTGATATCGCAATTGGTTCGGCTCAGAGGTTTGGTGTGCCGATGGGTGGTGGTGGTCCTCACGCAGCGTTTTTGGCGACGAGCGATACTCATGCGCGTGCACTTCCTGGGCGGCTAGTAGGTGTAAGCACTGATACTGCTGGGCGCCCAGCATTACGCCTTGCTCTGCAAACTCGTGAACAACACATCAGGCGAGAAAAGGCCACATCTAATATCTGCACGGCGCAGGCATTGCTTGCCAATATCGCAAGTTTCTATGCGGTGTGGCACGGCCGAGACGGGTTAAAACGAATTGCCGAACGAGTACACCGACTTACTTCTATCACTGTTGCTGGTTTACGAATTACTGGAGTAGCCGTCGTCAACCAGCACTGGTTTGATACTTTGCAAATCAAAGTTGAATCGAGCGCCGCAATCGCTACTCGGGCACTAACGATGAATATTCTGTTTCGCATAATTGATGAAAAAACAATCGGGATAAGTTTTGACGAAACTAGTACCGTTGCGACACTTCAATCAATCTTTGAAATTTTTGAAATCACCGAAGATTTGAATTCGCTTGACGCAACTTGCGAGTTGGGCATTTCTCAGCAGATGCGTCGAACAGACGACTTTCTTAGTCAATCTACATTTACGAAATATCGCACCGAGCACGAGATGCTGCGATATTTACGCAGACTCGCCGATAAAGATTTAGCGCTAGATCGAACAATGATTCCACTTGGCTCTTGCACAATGAAACTGAACGCAACCACCGAGATGATCCCAATCTCTTGGCCAGAATTTGCCAAGATTCATCCATTCGCGCCAGACCTAGATTTGGCAGGTAACACGCAACTCGTAGACGAACTGTGCGCCATGCTGGTTGAAGTAACTGGTTACGACAAAGTAAGTCTGCAACCAAATGCCGGTAGTCAAGGCGAACTAGCAGGACTGCTAGCGATTCGTGCTTATCACCGCAGTCGCCAAGACGACCAGCGAACGATATGTCTGATTCCAAGTAGTGCTCATGGCACGAATGCTGCAAGCGCTGTTATGGCTGGAATGACCGTAGTCGTAGTCGCTTGTGATGATCGCGGAAATGTCGACCTAGTTGATTTGCGTTCAAAGTGCGAACTTTCAAAAGACAGACTTGCAGCATTGATGATCACTTACCCTTCGACACACGGCGTGTTCGAGCAACAGGTCACAGAAATTTGCGAACTGATCCACTCTTTTGGTGGACAGGTTTATCTTGATGGAGCAAATCTAAATGCTTTGGTTGGCGTCGCAAAGCCTGGCGAATTTGGTGCCGATGTTAGCCACCTCAACCTACATAAGACATTCTGTATTCCGCATGGCGGAGGTGGACCCGGCGTCGGACCTGTTGCCGTAAAAATGCATCTCGCTGAATTTCTTCCGGCTCACCCACTGTCCAATTTTGACGAACATAAAGTTGGCGCTGTTTCAGGAGCACCCTATGGTTCTGCATCCATCCTGCCGATTTCTTGGGTGTACATAAAACTGATGGGAGCACAAGGTCTACGTAGTGCAACAATGCATGCAATTCTGAGTGCTAACTATGTGGCCTCAAGACTTAATGATTTCTATCCGGTTTTGTACCGCGGCGAAAATCATTTCGTCGCTCACGAATGCATTATTGATATTAGAGAGATCACAAAACATACCGGCGTGACCAATGACGATATTGCAAAACGACTAATGGACTATGGTTTTCACGCTCCAACTATGAGTTTTCCAGTGGCAGGTACTTTTATGATTGAGCCAACCGAAAGTGAAACGATTGAAGAACTCGACAGGTTCTGCAATGCGATGATTTCAATTCACACGGAGATTAGCCAAATCGCAAATGGCCAAATCTTGCATGAGGATTCGCCATTACATCATGCTCCGCATACCGTTGAAGAATTATGCAGTGACTGGCACCGAAAATATTCGCAAGCACAAGCCGCATATCCGATATCAGCAATGCGCGCACGAGGATACTTCGTGCCCGTTTCACGGATTGATGCTGCATTTGGTGACCGTAATTTAATTTGCTCTTGCGAACCTCTTGAATCTTTTGCTACTTCTTTGCAATAAACGGAAGACTCACGACCACGCCCTCGAGCATCGCGCCACGCACATCAATTGCAACTTTTGTACCTAATTTAATTGTTCTGTCAACTAGTGCTAACGCGACTCCGTGTTCAAGTGACGGTGCATAGTTGCCACTTGTGGTTACACCGATTTGTGAATCGTCAACCAAAACTCGACAGCCATCGCGCGGCGGACGACGACCAATTGTTGCAATGCCAACTAGCGACCTGGCGACACCATTAGCTCGCTGAGTCAACAAGGCGTCGCGACCATTAAAGGCGGGTTTATCCCAGGCAACGACCCAATTGAGATTTGCTTCTAGCGGTGTTATCAATGGCGAAAGTTCATGACCGTGAAGTGGCAGACCAGCCTCAAGCCGAAGTGTGTCGCGAGCTCCAAGCCCTGCAGGAGTTACACCAATAGAGAGAACCTCATTCCATAAGTCGACAGCGTGCGAATTCGGCACGGAAATCTCAACACCATCTTCACCCGTGTAACCAGTTCCTGCCACAACGCACTCAACATTTCGCCAAGTTACTCGCTTCACCATATTTTTTGATACAAACGAAAATTGCTCACTGACTTTTGCTAGCAACTTTTTTGCGACCGGTCCTTGCACTGCCAAAACTGCGCGCGAGTTAGTGACATCAACACCACCAATCGCTGACACCACACTGTCAGTATTTGATGCATTGGGCATTACATCAAATCGGTCGGGTGCAACCCACCAAACAATGATGTCATCTAAAACACCACCGCCCTCGTTGAGCAAGTGTGTGTATTGTGCTTTGCCAACATTGATCTTGTCAATGTCATTTGTTAGCACGCCTTGCAATGCTGCCTTTGCATAAAACCCTTCAACCCGCACCGTGCCGAGATGCGAAACATCAAACACGACGGCACTTTCACGGCAAGCCAGATGTTCGGTGACGGTGCCACTTGGGTACGAAACTGGCATATCCCAGCCACCAAATTCAACCATTTTTGCGTTCAGTGCACGGTGCGCACTATCTAATGGCGATAACCGCAGAACCACTTCTTTTACTGTATCGCAACAATTTGAACTGCATCGACAACATTACTAGTCGTTTTAATAGCGATTTTAGTTGATGTTGTCCCAATCGAAAGAATCATTGCATCAACATCACTCTTAA
>CAMCUE010000093.1 GCA_945878705.1 Ferrithrix thermotolerans DSM 19514
CGCGATCGATCCCGGCTTCCAATAAAACATCGCGATCGAATCCGATGCCGGCAATTGTTAAACCAGAAAAGTTTTCGCCCAAACGCTTAAATGCGTCAGACTTACGATCGATTACGGCAACAGTGTGCCCCGATGCAATTAGTTCTAGTGCGAGAGTTGAACCCACTCGACCGCAACCAACAATTACTACGTGCACAGCCCTAAGCATAAGCCTTTAAACGTGCAAAATACTCATGCTTGTGCGAAGATAGACAACCGATATGGCACTTTCACCGTCTGCTCTAAAACGTTTCTTGATCGGTAAGCCGATCGCCAGTTCGCAAGATCAACACCACCGGCTTTCGAAAAAAATTGCACTGCCCGTTTTTGCAAGTGACGCAATCTCAAGTACTGCCTACGCCACTGAAGAGATTCTGATTGTATTCTTATCGCTGGCCGCAGTTGGCTTGTCTGCATTTGACAATCTGGTGCCAATATCAGTTCTAGTAATTTTCTTATTGATCATCGTCGTCAGCAGTTACCGACAAACAATTTATGCGTACCCAAATGGTGGTGGCAGTTACATTGTTGCTCGCGAAAATCTGGGTCGGTCGCCATCGCTTGTTGCTGGGGCATCAATGCTTATTGACTATATTTTGACGGTTGCTGTTTCGGTTTCAGCCGGAGTTGCCGCGATCGTCTCGGCGTTTAGCAGTCTCGCGCCACATCGAGTGACAATCTGCGTCGGATTTATTCTGATAGTGACATTGGCAAACTTGCGTGGCTTGAAAGAATCTGGCGCACTTTTTGCTCCGCCAACTTACCTATATATAGTCAGCCTTGCTTCGTTGATAATCGTTGGGTTGTACAAGGTTTACTTTAAAGATCTCGGACCAATAGACCATTCTGGTGAAGTTGCTCAAGAACTTCTCTCGGGTCAAAAAACCCTGACAATATTTTTCTTTCTTAAAGCATTCTCGTCTGGTGCGGTTGCTTTAACTGGCATCGAGGCTGTCGCCGATGGTGTGCCAGCATTTGAAAAACCTGAAGCAAAGAATGCATCGAAGACTTTGATGTGGATGGCTGTAGTTCTTGGATCATCATTTCTTGGCTTAAGTATTCTCGCGCAAAAACTTCAGCCGCTTAAAGATCACGAAGGAAACATAAAAGTGACCGTGTTGGCGCAGATGGCCGAACAAGTTTACGGCGGCAGAAACATCTTGTTTTATATTACCCAATTTGCAACTTTCGGAATTCTGATCTTGGCAGCGAACACGGCATACGCAGATTTTCCGAGACTTTCATCAATAATCGCAAAAGATAATTATTTGCCGCGCCAACTTGCTAACCGCGGTGATCGTCTAGTTTTTTCGAACGGTGTTATCTTTTTAGGCTTAGCAGCGTCGGCGTTGGTGATTGCATTCGGCGGCATTGTTAATGCTTTGATTCCACTTTATGCAGTTGGCGTATTTACTGGTTTCACACTTAGCCAATTCGGCATGCTTGTTCGGCACCGAAAACTAAAAGAACCAGGCTGGCAAGTTAGGGCATTTTTCTCGGGAGTTGGTTCTCTGACAACATTGGCAGTGGCAGGCACAGTCGTAGTTGTCAAGTTCACCGATGGAGCGTGGATTCCTGCGGTCATTATTCCATCGATGATGGCAATCTTCTTGACGATTAATCGCCACTACGTTCGCGTTCGATCGTTTCTAAAAATTGAAGAAGGCTATGTAGCGCCAAGGCACACTCACCTAGTTGTAGTACTCGTTGGCTCAGTAAATAAAGGTGTTCTGCAGGCAGTTAAGTATGCCGAAAGTTTGCGACCGGATAGGTTACTTGCGTTGTCAGTTGTTGAATCGCCCGAAGCACGTGCGAAATTAGATGCCGACTGGGCAAAGCACAACTTGACAGTAGATCTAGAAATGATCAATGACGAGTTCAGAGATATCACCGATTCAGTAATGACTCGAATTAACCAGCTTGATGACGAGGCCAGTGATGACATCATCACTGTGGTTATTCCAGAGTTTGTGACGTCACTTAGGTCACAGTGGCTACACAATCAATCTGCGCTTTCAATAAAAGCTCGACTGCTATATCGCCCAAATACTGTTGTGACTTCGGTGCCTATTGTCATTGAGTAACTAGCATTACTGCTATATGAAAATAATAATTTCTGGCGCAAGCGGACTAATCGGCAAACCTTTAGTTAAAAAACTTAGGCTCGCAGGACACGAAGTAGTTCAACTAGTTCGTCGAACACCTAACGCAAACGAAAGTAAATGGAACCCAGCGACCGAGCAAATCGATGCATCCGTTATTGACGGCTCCGATGCGGTAATTCATTTATCGGGTGCTGGTATCGGCGATCGACGATGGACAACAAAATACAAACAAGAGCTTGTTGAGAGTCGAACCAAGAGCACCGCGCTACTGGCTTCAACAATTGCCAACTCTGCAAAAAAACCAAGCGTGTTTTTGTCTGGTTCTGCAATCGGAATCTATGGCCCCCGTGGTGATGAACAACTAACTGAGCAATCGCAGAGTGGCGAAAGCTTCTTGGCAGATATTTGCAAGCAATGGGAGTCTGCAGCAAAACCTGCGGTAGAGGCCGGGGTGCGAACAGTTTATTTGCGAACAGGAATCGTGCTGACACCGCTTGGTGGTGCGCTCAAGAAGCAACTGCCACTGTTCAAACTTGGTCTTGGCGGAAAATTTGGTGATGGACGGGCGTGGCAGAGTTGGATCTCGCTTGATGATGAACTTGCAGCGATTGAACATCTACTGACTGCCAAAGTCTCCGGTGCAGTAAATCTGACCGCACCGAACCCGATTACAAATGCAGATTTCACAACGGCGTTGGCTCGCGCACTTAAACGACTTGCAATATTACCGATACCAAAATTTGGACCAAAACTCTTACTCGGTGCCGAACTTGCAGATGCTTTATTGTTCACGGGGCAACGAGTGATGCCAGCCGAGTTGCTGAAATCTGGCTTTGTGTTTAAACATTCGACAATTGATGTTGCACTGCGAGCTTTACTCAACAAATGAACCAGTTGCCCGGCAGCGTTGACGCCGTTGTGATCGGCGCTGGACTGGCAGGTTTGGCTGCTGCGAGACAAATAAAAAGTCGCGGTAGATCTGTAATCGTGATCGAAGCCCAAGATGGCGTTGGTGGTCGAGTTCGCACCGACAAAGTCGACGGTTTTTTGCTTGATCGCGGATTTCAAGTTTTATTGACTGCGTATCCCGAACTTAAAACTCAAATCGATATGTCGGCACTTGATTTAAAGATGTTTAGTTCTGGTGCACTCGTAATACGAAACGGTAAAGAGTCAGTTGTTACAGACCCGTTTCGCGAACCGCGGCGTGCAGTCGCAACAGTTCTCGCACCAATTGGCTCACTAACCGACAAGTTGCGAATCGCGGCGTTGCGTTGGCGAGTCATGCATCGTGATGAAGACAAAATTTTAAATGGTGCGGATATTTCAACCGTTGTTGCATTGCGCGGCTTGGGATTCTCTTCAAAAATGATTGATCGATTTTTTCGTCCGTTATTTGGCGGTATCCAACTTGACCCTGATTTGCGAACATCACGGCGGATGTTTGAGATTATTTTTAAGTATCTAAGTGAAGGACAAAGTGCATTACCAACTAATGGCATGAGTGCATTGCCTGAGCAAATGGCAAAACATTTTGGATCTGAAAATATCTTTCTGAACACGCGAGCAACAAACATCGAGCCAGGCTTCGTTTCAACGGCGAACGCACGTATTGAAACGAAAGCCGTCGTAGTGGCAACTGACCAGCCGAGTTCGAGTGAATTACTAAAGACTGCTGAGATTGCATCACGAGTTGCTGGTTGTGTTTATTTTGCCGCGGACGAAGCACCAACACACGAAAAATTTGTTGTGCTTGACGGCACTGGTCGCGGCCCAGTTCTGAACGCTGCAGTACTTAGCAATATTGCACCGAGTTATGCGCCGCCAGGTCAACATTTGATTGTTGCCGCACTGCCAGGAGTAATTCACGGAGATCTTGAAGAGATGTCGCGTGATCAACTTCGTACTTGGTGGGGGCCACAAGTTGATGCGTGGCGACACATCAAGACTTATCGAATTACACACGCCGGCCCAGCGCAACTGCCGCCATTTAATGCGAAGCAAAAAGTTTCACTTGGGGATGGATTATTTATTTGTGGTGACCATCGTGACACAGGTTCAATTCAAGGTGCACTCTATTCGGGTCGACGCTGCGGCGAAGCCGTTGCCGTTTCGCTCGCCTAGCATCAGACGCATGAAAACACCAATCACTAACGCTCACGACATAAAAAATAAAATAGTTTCAGCGAGTCACTTCGTGCCCGCAACACCACATGAGATCTTTGAACTTTTGGCAAACCCAGCGATGCACGCCGTAATCGATGGCTCCGGCTCTGTTATATCTGCAAAAGATGCAGCACCGAAACGGCTGTCGCAAGGTGCAACTTTTAGTATGGACATGAAGCGTGGCGTGCAATACAAAATGACTAATACCGTCGTTGAGTTCGTTGAAAGCAAACAGATTGGGTGGCGACATTTTGGTGGTCATGTTTGGCGCTACATCCTTGAACCGACTACTGGAGGCACCACAGTCACTGAACAATTTTCATACGGCACAAGCAAATCACCGCTTACTTTAAAACTCGCTGGCTACATCAAAGGCAATGAAAAAGCGATCCGGCAGACACTTACCAATTTGGCTGATTACTTCGTGAATAAAAAATAGACTGAGGTCGTGAAGTTACCCAGAGGATTTGGTGCATATATTGCCAATATCGGTATCAAAGATACGAGCAGCGACTTAACACTTGTTGTTGCCGAGAAAACTTGCGCTGCGTCTGGAGTGTTCACACAGAGTCGATTTGCTGGGCCAAGCGTTATTCTGAGTCGCGAGAACATCGCCGATTTGTCAGCGCGGGCAGTGGTTGTGATTTCTAAAAATGCGAATGTCGCAACTGGCGCTGAAGGAATGAGTAACGCCCGCGAAGATGTTAATGCTGTTGCGCAGAAAATTGGTTGTGAGGCGAAAGATATTTTGATCGCTTCGACTGGTGTGATCGGTCGTCAATATCCGATGAAAAATGTTCGCGCTGGGCTCGCGACTGTGCCGAAAACATTTGTTAACACTTCAGCAGAGGAAGTCGCGCGCGGAATTATGACTACCGATACGGTACACAAAACTGCTGAAGCTGTAATCGCAGGATCTACAGCACGAGTCGTGGGTGTTGCCAAAGGCGTCGGGATGATAGAACCAAATATGG
>CAMCUE010000094.1 GCA_945878705.1 Ferrithrix thermotolerans DSM 19514
ACAGAATTTATTCCGCCGTTCGCAAACTCCGCAGTGGATGGCTTTGCTGTCCGAGCGCAAGATGTAGAAACTGTCGGCGTCGAACTTGAAGTTCTTGGTGTAATCGGTGCTGGGCATATTGCGAACTATGCAATTGGTGCAGGCCAAGCAGCACGAATCATGACAGGTGCGCCAGTGCCACAAGGCGCAGATGCAATTGTGATGATTGAAGACGCAACTGTGATCAGTGAAACGCGTGTGCGTTGCAATAAACCAGCGCAGATTGGCGACGCGATTCGCGAAATCGGCGAAGATGTGAAAACTAGTGATGTTGTATTTGCGGCTGGGTCAGTTATTAACCCGGCAGGTGTAGGAGTATTGGCGGCGATCAATGCCCGCCAAGTTTTAACTTATCCAAGACTTCGCGTGGCGATGCTCTCAACTGGTGATGAACTCGTGATTAACGGCGGAGAACTTAAACCAGGTCAGATTCGCGAAAGTAATTTAACGATGTTGGCAACGATGATCAGCGCTACTGATTGCGAAGTTATCAATCTTGGGATAATCGACGACGACGAAACAAAACTTGAAAAAATATTGCGCGAGGTCGCAACGCGCTGTGATGCGATTGTCACTAGTGGTGGTGTCGGGCAAGGCGACTTTGATGTTGTCAAGATCGTGTTGTCGCGAATTGCCGAAATGCAATGGATGCAGATGGCTATCAAACCAGCAAAACCATTTGCGTTTGGCAAACTCACGACTAGCGACTCACGAGTGATCCCAGTATTTGGTCTGCCTGGTAACCCAGTTTCATCAATGATTAGTTTTGAAATGTTGGCGCGACCAGCGTTACGCAAAATGATGGGGCATACGCAGAATTTGACGCGACCAAAAGTCAAAGCAATAGTTGACAAACAATTGAAGCGTCGTCGCGACGGCAAAATTCACTTGATGCGTGTGTTCGGAACATTCGAACACGATGGGCGCCTGCACGTGCGCGACACAGGCCCGCAGGGCAGTCATCAACTTGCAGCCACTGCGCTTGCGAACGGGTTAGCCCTTGTGCCAGATGGCGAAGGCCTAGCCGCAGACTCCGAAGTTGAAGTGATGTTGCTCGGCTAACTGGTCAGCAATAGGCTCAGGTCATGGAGTTGCGATCGTGGAACTAATTGACCCGTTCGGCAGAACCGTTCGTGATTTGCGGATCTCAATCACCGATCGTTGCAATTTCAGGTGTACTTATTGCATGCCAGAAGAAGGCATGGTGTGGCTTGATCGCAAAGAGATTTTAAGTTTCGAAGAGATTCATCGTTTGGTGCAAATCTGTGTTGAGCGATTTGATGTTGACAGCATTCGATTAACAGGCGGAGAGCCAACAGTTCGTGCTCACTTGCCGGTGCTAGTCGAGAAACTTGCAAAACTACGAGTGCCAAAGACGGCGAATTCACCGTTGGCAGGTAAAAACATTGATTTGGCGATGACGACTAATGGGGCGACGCTCCGTCTGATCGCCGACGAACTTAAATCAGCGGGCTTATCGCGAATCAATATCAGTCTTGATACTTTGCAACAAGAAAAATTTCTCAAGATCACGCGCCGTGATCATCTGGCAAATGTTTTAGATGGCATCGACGCCGCAGTGCAAGCCGGCTTTGCGCCAGTGAAAGTTAATGCGGTTATTCAACGCGGCGTAAATGACGACGAGATTGTCGCCCTTGCGAGTTTTGGTCGCGAAAAACAAATTGAAGTTCGATTTATCGAGTTCATGCCACTTGACGCACAGGGACAATGGCAACGCAACGATGTTGTTGGTCAAGACGAAATCGTTGCAGCGATCAATAGTGTCTATCCGCTTGAGCAAGTTGCGAGTCGGGGTGCAGCGCCCGCAGATCGCTGGAGATATCTCGACGGCGCAGGCACTGTCGGTGTGATTCCGTCGGTGACAAAACCATTTTGTGGAGATTGTGATCGCGTGCGGTTAACCGCTGAGGGCCAGTTTCGGACTTGCTTGTTTTCGACCACCGAGTTTGATTTGCGCGAAATGTTGCGCGGCGATGCAAGCGACGATGCACTTGCAGCCGAAATCAAGCGTGCTGTTGGCACGAAGTGGGCGGGTCATGCGATCGGCAATGTCACATTTGTGCGTCCAAAACGTTCAATGAGCCAAATTGGCGGTTAAGAAGCACGATCATGTCTGACTTAAATTTTTCTCATCTGGACCCAATGGGTCGGGCACGAATGGTTGATGTAACACCAAAAGAACCGACCCACCGACGAGCAATTGCGCGGTGCAAAGTGTTTATGAAGCCGGCCACTACTGCAGCGATCGCCAATCGTGAAGTTAAAAAGGGCGATGTTCTGGCAGTGGCACGAGTCGCCGGAATTCAAGCATCAAAGCGAACCGCCGAGATGATTCCGCTTTGTCATCCACTATTAGTAGGCGCGGTATACATCAATTTCGAAATTGGCGATGATCACATTGCAGTCGAGGCGCAAGTTGACACGATTGATCGCACGGGTGTCGAAATGGAAGCCCTGCACGCATGTTCGGTCGCTGCGCTGACGATTTATGACATGTGCAAAAGTGCCGATCGCGAGATGGTTATCGGAGAACTGACCCTGTGGGAGAAATCGGGCGGGCGCCAGGGCTTGTACCGTCGTGAAACTGAGGACTGAGGACTTTTGAGCCCCATTTAGTGGGTTTTGGAGCCATGTTTATTTCTCGTGGCAGAGAATATTTTCTAGTTTCAACCGAAGTTGCAACTCAATAGACTTATAAGACCGATGAGTAAGTTAATCCTTTTGATTCTTGGTGCGCTTTGGCTCGCTGTTCTTTTGCCACCAATTTTGCGCTCGAAAATTCACAACTCGCCTGCGGCAGGGGTCAGCCAGTTTCGGCGCCAAGCTAACTCGTTACAGAGGTTTGCATCGACTCCGCAAGCTCACATGCGCGGAATGTCTCGCGACCTTGCGCCTAATCAGCAAAATCAGCGGCGCTCCTCGGGATACCCGCAGAACAGACCGAACCAGCAATTTCAGCGAAACCCGAGACAAGCGCAGAACATGGGTGGCTCAAGAAACCGTCAACAGGGCTACGGTCGAAGCGGAGTTCAAAACCAAGATCCATATATTCTTGAATTCAAGCGTCAACGAAATCAAAAGACCGTTGTCAGCCTGACTGCTGCAACAGGCATTTCGCTGTTTTTAGCTTTGTCTAGTGGGGCAATGTTTTTTCTCTGGACTTTTACTTTGTCGTTCATTGCGCTTGTCACTTTTTGTTGGTTCTTGGTGCAACAGCGCGTCAAGCGTGACCTTACACGTAATGCGCAACGCTTTAGTCATCGCACTTACTGAAAAGTCGCCAACTAGATTTTGAAGCAAGGTTTGGGGCTGTAGCTCAGTTGGTAGAGCGGTACGTTCGCAATGTACAGGCCAGGGGTTCAATTCCCCTCAGCTCCACTTAAGTTGCCATAATGGTTATGTACTAAAACGATAAATAACAAGTGAGGATTTTGAGATGGCAATGACTTGGACTGAAGCGAATCTTGCTGTCACGGCACCTGGTCAGATTTTTGAATTAGTTGACGCGGAAGTCTTCGGCGTGAAGATGCAGGTGTTTAAAAATGCACCAGTGCATTTGGGTCAGATTTTTGCAGGCGCACGTGGGCATGGCGACAAAACATTCCTCGTTTACGAAGGCGAAACTTTTACATTCACAAAGACAATGGATCAGATTGACGCGCTTTCGAATCTGCTCGTGAATAGTTATGGCGTCAAGAAAGGTGACCGCGTTGCTGTGGCGATGCGCAATTATCCAGAGTGGGTGATGTCATTTGCGGCGATCATTTCGGTAGGCGCAATTTCAGTGTCGATGAACTCATGGTGGGTCGAAGATGAAATGGATTTTGCGCTACAAGACTGTGGCGCCAAAGTTTTAATTTGTGATCAACAACGCTTTGATATCGCAGCTTCAAGCTGCATTAAACTAGGCATCAAAGTGTTGGTTGCTCGTGCCGAAAAACCGCTACCGAATGGCGTTGACACTTGGCAAGATGCTTTGGCACCGCATTTGGCTGCTGGTCTTAAGTGCCCAGTGGTTGAAATTGCATCAGATGATGACGCCACAATTCTCTACACATCTGGCACAACTGGGCGCCCTAAAGGTGCAGTGTCAACGCATCGCGCAATTATTTCTGCACTGATGGCTTTCTCGGCACGAAATTCGGTGCTAAATATGTCTGGCACAAAACTAAAAGAAGTTACTGGCCCCGAAGTGCCAACTTCATTTATTTTGATTGTGCCGTTGTTTCATGTCACTGGTTGCGTACCAGTAATGATGAGCTGTTTTATTGCTGGTCTGAAACTTGCGATTATGTACAAGTGGGATGCAGAAAAAGCACTTGAAATGATTGAGCGCGAGCAAATCACAAATTTCGTCGGCGTGCCTACCCAGAGTTGGGATCTCGTCAACTCGCCAGCCTTTGACAAATACGACACATCAAGTTTGCGTGCAGTTGGTGGCGGCGGTGCGCCATCGCCAACATCCCTGGTTGGCAAAGTCAATGACAAAGTCAAAAATGGCAGCCCGCAATTGGGTTACGGGATGACTGAGACCAATGCCTATGGGCCTGGCATTACGGGTTCGGATTATTTGTCGCACCCGACAAGCACAGGTCGAGCAGTTTTGCCGATGCTCGTCGAAGTTCGAGACGAAAACCTAAAACCAGTGCCGACTGGCGAGGCAGGCGAAATTTGGTTTTTTGGCTCAATGTTGATTCGCGGATATTGGAACCGTGCTGAGGCGACAGCCGAAACAATTGTCGACGGCTGGTTGCGTTCAGGTGACATTGGTCGTCTCGACGCCGATGGTTTTGTTTATGTCGAAGACCGTGTCAAAGACATGATCATCCGTGCCGGCGAAAATATTTACGGCGCCGAAGTTGAGAGTGCGATCTACGATCACCCGGCTGTGCACGAAGCTGCAGTTTTCGGGGTGCCACATGAGCGACTTGGTGAAGAGGTTGGCGTCGCGATTTTGCCGAAAGCCGGCGCGGTGCTTGATCCACAAGAATTATGGAAGTTTCTTGAAGGCAAAATCTCCGCACATAAGGTGCCCAGTCATGTGATTGTGATGACCGAGCCATTGCCGCGCAACGCTGCTGGCAAGTTTTTGAAGCGTGAACTGCAACAACGCCTGTCAAAAAGCGAGATTAAAGCAACAGTTAGAGCGAAGTAGTTACTGCTCTTCAGGCGGGCGAATGTGGCGAAATTGCCATAGCAATAAAAAGTCGTAAAT
>CAMCUE010000095.1 GCA_945878705.1 Ferrithrix thermotolerans DSM 19514
ATTGGGATTACAAGTTTGAAAGTGGTCAGCAATGGAATTAGATACGAAGGCTGATAATTGATTTCCCATGAGCGGATGACAGGTATGGCTGCCAAAAACAATACGAAAACAAAAACCATTACTTTTCTCAACTTTTGAGATCGCCACAAAAACGCGAACTGTTGAACCACAAGTGCGATAGCGATGAACCGAGTTAACGAAATCCAAAAATGAAACGCATAAAGCGTATTGACATTACCCTCAAGAGTCTTTTCTTCTCCGGAGGCTCCCCAAATACACATTTGCGCTAACGAGGCAAATAAACCAAAACTTAGAAATATTTTAGAATTGCGAACACCAGAACCTGGAAATTTTGACTTAAGTGTTATGAACAGGCCCATGAAACCGAGACCACCAAACGCCAGCGACAAAAAAATTAGAATTGGGAAGTAGCGCACGAGACTGCTGTTATAGACGTCCCAAAGATCTCGAGAAACGCCCACTAGCCAACCTGGTCGCCGTATAACACTATTAGAACCATTTCTTGGATCGCCATAAAACGTAATCAGTGCAAAAATTGTCGGAGCAATTAGACCAACAACCAGAAACCTGATATTTCCCCGAACAGTTCGTTGTTGAATTACTCTAACAAGCCAAATTCCGCCAAGACCAACACCCGCGACTAACCCGGATGAAATTTTGGCACCGATTAGACCAGAAAGAATAATGCCGATGACCGCCACGGCCGAAACTAATTGTGAATCGCTGAGATTCACAACTATCAATAAAAGAGCAAGACCCAACGCTAAAGAAAAAAATTGACTAAACGAGCTAAGTTGAAATGCGTTGAATCCATAGCCTTCAAAGAGACGCTCCGTGTCAACTGCAACAGCTAAGACAAGCGAACAGATAGCTATCGTCGCATTCGAAGTAATCGACTTAATAATTGAGAAACCTAAAATTGTGCATACTAAGGCAACTATGGTGGGGCCAAACAGAGCAAACAAAATATCAATTTTCGTGCCAGATAAATTTGATAGTCCTCCAATCCACGCAAAAGAAAACCAATGATAAGAGATATTTTCCGAGATCAACATCGGATTGTGGGAGATACCCCATTTGCCGAGACTAAAACTGAAGATTTCTGCGAATCTATCGTCGGCGAACCAAGGACGATCTGGTCTGGTGCCAATGATTTGTACCCAGATCAGACCACCCGATGCACCGAAGATTAGAGCAAGTATCACTTTTACCGAAGTGAAACATTTTATAAATCTGGGCGAGGCTAAAAATAGAAGAGTCATCCAAATCGCAACGGGCACCGGCCAAAACCAATTTGGCGATAAACCCAACAGAGCAACTACTACTAGCCATTTAACTGCACCGAGCTCTTCGCTCGTCGCCTGCACATTGGTTGAACTGATTTGCGTCCAACGCAATAGAGATGCCAATACAAACAGAATAATCTGAGAGATAATCGCCACCATCGCACTAGTGAAAGTCACTACAAAGACGTAAAAAAAAGTAGAGACGGTCGCACCAATACAAAATCCGAGCCCAACTTTGGCCAACCTTGATATTTGATTAAATCCAGAGAACCGTCCGAGCAACGACTCGCCAAGAGCAACCTGCAACGACACGACTAAAACTGTTAATAACGCGGCAATTGGTGAGAATTTTGTGAGCAACAGTAAGCCCACCAACCACAGCACCAATCGATGATGCAAATTAAAACTTCTAGAGACAATTCTGTGAGACGACCAAGTGGTTAACACGCAATAACCTTAGTAGCACGACGAAGCAATAGATTTGACTTGTGTGCGGGTGTATCAAAATTGTATGAGTTGGCGCGACTACAGCCCTGACGAACTTGAACGCGAATATACACCTGCTTCGTGCGTCGAAAATATACAAAAATATTTGGATCATTACGCCAACGCTGGTGTCCACTCGCGTCAAAATATCCGACATGAAAAGATGCAATACGGTCCGCACACCGATGAGTGGATGTGGCTCGCACCACACACTGATCCTGAAACCAAAACTACAGACACCCGTCATTTAGTCGCATTCGTTCACGGTGGATTTTGGCGTCGCCTCAGCGCCGACGACGGGACTTTCTTAACACCTGACTGGCAACGACTCAGTTTTGACTATGCATCAATTAATTATTCGCTATGCCCCAAAGAATCGCTCCAAACACTCGTCGAACAAACTCAACGAGCAATTCAATTTCTGCAGAAGAACTACGATGCGGCAAACATCACATTGATCGGCCACTCTGCAGGGGCTCATTTGATCGCAATGGCGTTAAGCAGCATCACTGAAAAATTTGCACGAGTGGTGCTTGTCTCAGGGGTTTTTGATCTCGAACCGATCACGAGAACATCGGTCAATGAGGCAGTACAACTTAATTCAGAATCTGCCGAGCGCCTCTCGCCAATAAATTTCGTTTCTCAAGCCTTAGACACACCGTTAACTATTATCTGGGGCGAAAATGAGACTGGTGAGTTCAAGCGACAGTCACGCGAATTCGCATCAGCATGGGACAATGAAAGAACACACTCGCCTGCGATTACCCGAGAAATTTCAAAACGCAATCACTTTGACATTCTCTATGACTTGTCAACCGGCGGATTAGTGGATGTACCTGGTGCGTAAGAATCCAAACCTGCTGGGTGTAGCGCTGATATTAGTCAGCAGTATTGGGTTCGGGCTTTCACCCACTTTTGCCAACTTCGCGTACGACAATGGTGCAAGCGTTGTCGGCACCCTGCTGGCGCGCTTTGTAGTTGCGACCGTGCTGATGCTCGCTGTCAGAAAACTGTTTTCGCGTGATGCAACCTGGCCAAAGCCAATGATCTTTGCCAAACTGTTCTTGTTGGGTGCTTTTGGATATTTCATTGCCACACTCCTATATTTCACTGCACTAAAAAATATTGACAGCGGACTGGCGATCATCATCGTCTCATGTGGACCAGTGATTGTTGTGTTGTTGTCATGGTGGCTACTCGGCACGAAACCCAGTCGAATTATTGTTGTGTGCCTATTTTCAACATTTATCGGAGTTGTAATTGCCGCTGGGCAAGTTGGTAGCGGTGACACCTTTAGCATCGTTCTTGTTTTAATTGTCGCGGTTGAATATTCGTTTTATGTAGTTTTTAGTTCACAGGTATTGCCACAGGTTGATCTCCTAACTGGCGTCACGATCGTGATGTTTGGTGCAGCCAGTTCGTTTGTCATTTATTATTTCGCAGCGCCATCATCGGTTCCGATGGACTTTCCTAAAACAATAAATGGCTGGATTAGTGTTTTGATGCTGGCTGCTGTCGCGACTGTTATCCCGACAGCATGTTTATATGCAGGCATGAAACTAATCGGCACTGGCAAAACAGCAGTCCTTCAAACATTTGAACCGGTGTCGTCAATCATTGCGGGCGTCGTGTTTCTCGGTGAACCCTTGACTACGCCGCGTGTCATTGGTGCTGTATTTGTAATTGGCGCCGTTGCTTTACTTGCGGCCTCAGAATCACGCAATGGATCGTCGATAGCTCACTAGAAGCAAGTGGCGATACCGTGAAACTAGTGTCAAGTTCTCTTTGTGTGATTGGCGACTTTGTCTGGGATGTTCTGATCCGCACGAACAACAATCTGCTTAAGGGCGGCGACTCATTTGGCGAAGTGATGTTGACGCCAGGTGGAAGTGCTGCGAACTTGGCGGTCTGGGCTCAGCGATGCGGTCTTGAGACCCATTTCATTGGCAAGATCGGCAGAGACCGCTTTGGCCAACTTGCTCGCGAAGATCTTGAAAGCGAATCAGTGATCCACCATCTTGTTGAAACCGAAGCACACAAGACAGGAAGCGTTGCTGTTTTCGTTGACCAAAGCGGAGAACGGAGCATGGTTTCTGGGCATGGTGCAGACTTTTATTTGATTCCTTCTGAGTTGCCAAAGCAAGTTATCCTGTCTGCAAATCATTTACATCTAACGGCGTGGAGTTTTTTCACTGATCCTCCGAGATCGGCATCACGCACAGCAGCGCAAATTGCAAAGCAACAAGGGTTAACGATTTCGTTTGATCCAGCATCGTTTCAGATGATTCAAGAAATGGGCGTTGATCAGTTTTTGTCTTGGACAAAAGATCTTGATATAAGTATTCTCTTTCCAAATTATGAAGAAGGTCGAGTTCTTACCGGCTGTGATGAACCAGACGATATTGTCAGATCGCTTGCGAAAATTTATAGCGAGGCATTAATTATTCTTAAACTTGACGCCGACGGCGCACTTGTTTTTGATGGTCAGGCTTCAACGCAAATCCCTCCAGCAACAAACAATCTTGTCGATGCGACTGGTGCTGGTGACTCGTTCGCCGGCGCATTTCTCGCGCACTATCTGAAATCAAACTCTGCGGTTGATGCCGCGATCTTTGCTACCAAAGTTGCAGCCTGGGTAATTGAGCATCTCGGCGCTCGCCCAACTCCTGATAACCGTTTGAAACAAATTATCAAAAACCGATAATCACCCCCGACTATCTGCGGCGGGATTTGCGGTGATTTGGATCGTTGTCGGTAGGTGGCTTATTTGTGAGCGGACCGATTTCTTGAATGATTGATTCAATAGTTGGCATTGGTCCAGCCGTATGACTGTCGATCGCAAGTCGCATAGCTGCAAGATGTTCTGGCGAGGTGCCGCAACAACCGCCGACAATCCGCACGCCTGCATCAATCGCCATATCTGAATATCGTGCCATCAGTTCAGGAGTACCAGAATATTTGATTTCGATGCCCTCGAATCGAGGTATACCACAATTGCCCTTTGCAACGATCGGCACACCGACATTTGCGGCTGTTGACGCCATCTCGATCGCAGTAACCAAAATATCTGACGCCCCGACTCCGCAATTCGCCCCCATCGCAACTGGCTGAACTGAGAGACCAGCGAAAACAGCAGCGAGACCATCCGGCTTGAGACCCATCATTGTTCGGCCGGCAGTATCAAAACTACAAGTTGCAACATATGGCATGCCGACATTAATTGCCGCTTGCGCAGCGGCCTGAACTTCTTCAATTGCCGACATCGTTTCTATCCACGCAACATCAGCGCCACCATCTTTAAGCCCACGAATTTGTTCTTCGAATGTGTCGATCGCTTCTGCGGGGGTCAGCGCACCCAGCGGATCAAAAAGTTCGCCCGTCGGACCAACCGAACCTGCAACGACTACTGGTCGCGAGCAAGCATCGGCAACTTGGCG
>CAMCUE010000096.1 GCA_945878705.1 Ferrithrix thermotolerans DSM 19514
CTCGCACAAAACTGTGACGAGCATAAAAACTGCGATCACTACGCCAATTGAAGCGGCAACATAAAGTATTCCTCGGTCAAACGGCCGAGTCGAAACGAGATGCGACCATCGTTCACCAGTGCCAGACTCATTAACCAATTGTGTGCGAACGATTGAGTTAAGGGTGTAGGCAAAGACAACTGCTGCAGAAGCGAATGTAAAAAGCTTTCTTCGAAGTGCGGCAATTTGCGAATACACCCGACCCAGCAGAATGCCGACGATAAAAAACATCAACCATGGAAATATTGGATGCGTGTAGTCAATCAACAGACGAATAAGTAAGTCGCGTGGTGTATTGGGTGTGGCAGGCGAGAGCCAAAGAGTCAAGTTGCCGTTGAATGATTGCTCAAGACGCCACCACTCGATAAGTGCTGCTGCCAAGACCGAAAATGCACCGAGTGAGATCAGTTTTGCACGCGACCAAGTTGCGATGATGCTGCCGATAAGAAAGTAAGCACCGTAATAAGGCAAGATTGTGCCCGCCCACACCCATTCAATGCCGTATCCAAGTGTGAACAAGAACAAGCCCCGTCGTGCCAGCCGCCAACGGATTTCAGTGACTAACTGTTTTGAATTTGTCGCACCGATCATCAGCGACACGCCCATTCCGGCAATCAGTACAAACCCAACTGGAAACGGATTCGCCAGCACACCATGAAATGGATGCCACCACCGTTCATAGATTGACGGCTCGGAGGTGCTCAGGGCGCTAGAAAAATTCAGATATCCGTGGTAGTTGAGAATGATGATTCCAAACAAGGCAATTGTGCGCATCACATCCAAGCTGACTATTCGAACATCGGTTTCACGAGTACTCAAGTCAAGCGACATTTTTAGATCCAAGAAATAATGTCTGGGTAGATACGCGTGAGAGGTTGTTGCACATCTACGTTGTCGCCAACCTGCGGTAATTTGTCGCCCTTAGGGATGAACACCATTGAAGTGTGCATATGTGATGGCTCAACAAGTGCAAGGCGCTGTTGATTGAAATGAAACGGGCTTAGTTCTGTGCCAACTAGATGAACGCCGTGACTTGTACCAACACCGATCATTGCGATTGTCGAGTCGCTATTGATATCGACATTGCGATAGCCCGCAGTTTCGCCTTTCTTAACAGAACGAATATCCAGTACATCGGCGGTGAGTTGGATCATTGATTTATCGCCGAGCCAAAGTGCTGTACCCGAGCGAACACGAATTCTATTTTTAGAGAACTCTTTGCGTAATTCGTTTGCATTGACAGCGTTGGTGTGACTAATAAACCATGGCAGATCAGAAGATAATTCCGACATCCAATGCTTTATTTCGCGTAGATGATCTTCTGGTTGGCCATCAAGTGGCGGATGAATTGACCAACCAACCTGAGTCAGCCCTGCATTTTTAGTCGCCGCTATGAGGTTTGTCAGTTGATCTTTGTTGGCACCGTAACGGTTCATGCTTGAGCGAAGTTTTACAACCACCGAACCGCGCCAAGAATTATTTTTTAAGTTTTCAATGTGGTGCAGTGAGCCAACTGTTAACACCGTAGTTAGGGGCAATGATTTTGGTATTTCAGTTCCGGCTGGGGTAAGCACGATCGCAGTGCAGTTGGCAGGCACATCGTGTGCTTCAAAAACCGTGCCAACTGCAATTTCATTGGCGATTGAAGCGGCGTGTGACATGAGTGTTTGGCGTCCAAACCCATATCCGTTACCTTTTACAACTGGGACGACATTTACAAGGCTCTTTGCAACCTCATGAAAATGAAGATTCCATGAACTTGAGTCAACGCTTAATCGCAGAGTCACTGCGATTAACTTTACAGCCGCTGACTAACCGATTTACTTTCGGCGCTTCAGCCAGTGTGATGTGGCGCGAAATCCCTCAATTATTATTGTCACACCGAAGGCGCCGGCAAATGCAATCAAAAAAGCTTTGGTGTGGTTGTCGGCAAAAGATTTACCTCCGACAAAACCAAGTAGCGACGCATACAACGACCAAACACTTGCCGCAACAACAGCCCAGCCGATAAACCATTTGCGTGGCTGAACAGTTACCCCGCAGGAAAGTGTCAGTAGTGTTCGCCCACCAGGAATAAATCTTGCTGTGATTAACAACATGCCACCGCGCTCATGAATTTGTTCAACAATGTTTGCCATCTGTCGTTTACCTTTTTCGGTGCGAGTTCGCCTCTTGATAACCCAGTCACTTGCTTCGCGACCAATTAGGTAACTCAGGTTGTCTCCGACGAAAGCGCCACCCGCGGCGCAAAGAATTACAATCGCAATTGAAAGCGAGCCAGAACCAGCGCTCACGCCGCCAATTATCACCAGAGTTTCACTTGGAATTATCGGTAACACTGAGTCAAAAACGGCGACGGAAAAAATAATCAAATAGAACCATGGCGATGACGACGATTCTTTTAACCAGTCAAAAAAAGTATTTATTAATTGAAGCATTTGCTAAGACACTAGCCAAAACACTTGCCAAAACACTAGCGAGTAACTATAAGTTTGTGAGTCTGGTTTGACTAAATGTCTGGCTCTTCGTGCGATTTAAGTCGTCGTAAGTTTGGCAAATGTTTAGCAATAATAAATGCAACTAGCGCCAATGTTGCAGCGATCTCCCAGTTCTCCGCACCTTCTAAATAAATTCCGAATGGAAGCGCGATTGAGATTGCCAACGAGGCAATTGATGCTTTTCGAGTGGCCTTGGTCAGAACAAACCACGAACTAAATAAAATCAAACTTGTCAACGGAAATAAAACAAACATTCCACCACCACCGCAAGCAACACCTTTGCCACCTTTGAATTTTCGAGTGACTGGGTATGAATGACCAATGATCGCAGCGAACAAACAAACATATGACAATGGGCCTCGTTGCTCTGATGTAGTGATCCATGCCAGACCGACAGCAAGTGCAGCTTTGGCCATGTCCATTAAAAAGACGGCAAGCCCAACTTTCCATCCAAGATTACGGATCACATTTGATGCACCAGGGTTACCAGAGCCAACAGTTGTGATGTCAAGATTTTTTCGACCGGCAACAATTGCTGCGCTCGGGAAAGTACCAAAAAAATATGAAATCACGGTGATGAATATTGCAATAAGAACTTCCATTTAATACCCCCGAGTAATAGTAGTCAGTTGTGTTTTTGTAGGACAGTTAATGACTCACCGACAACTTGGGTCATCAGGAGGAACAACACCGACTGTCTTTTGCAGTGGATTGGCGTTATCACCTGAAGTTGGCCCAGCAATTGTTGTGATTGTTGTGGGCACTGCAATTGTTGTACTCGTGCTCGTAGTTGAAGCGGCAATTCGCTGGGCAGCAAATACCACAGTTAGATCGTTTGAATTGCGTGCTACAACTTTTTGAGCGACCAGTGGTGCTCGACCTTGAAAAATCGCAAGAATCTGTTTCATTGTTTCTGATTTTATTAACGGAATTAAAACTGATAATTCGCCGATTCGTTTCGGGTATGACTCAATCGTGTAAGTAGCAACTGTCCTGGTGTTTAAGTCGCGCATAGTTTGAGCAAGATCGAGCATTCCTCGTGGTGTCAGTTGATCGTCAGTGATTACATTCTTAAGTGCCGCGTTCAGCAAACTATTGGCAACCGAAAGACTTGAAGAACCTTTATCAAGCGCGCGTTGCATTGACCTACGCAAGAAATCTTGTTGCCGGCTAATTCGACCAAGGTCACCAGTTGGATCTTCGAGCCATTTTTGGTTTGTTGTATCAAAATATCGGTAACCCGATCGTGAGCGAACATATGCGAGTGCTCGGTCTCCATCAAAGTTGATACAACCTGGCTCAGAGACACTGAACCCAGTTTTTTTGTCGCGTGTCGGATATAAAAACGGAACCTTTACACCGTCGACTGCCGTGACGATTTCTTTGAAGGCACAGAAATTAACGTTTACATAATGGTCAACCGGAATGCCGAAACTTTTTTCGATGGTGTCAACCAGACGGTTTGGGTCTGTACTCTTAAATGCAGAGTTGATTCGGTTTTGTCGTGTTGTGCCGGCGATGTTGACCCACAAGTCGCGCGGAAAAGAAAGAATCGCTGCTCGTTTTGAACTCGGGTCAATCCGAATAATCATGATCGTGTCGCTACGTTCGCCAAGACTTGTGCGGTCGCCGATGCCGCCCGTGGTTGAACTTTTGGCGTCGGCGCATGAGCCATTGTCTGAACCCGTCAACAAAAAATTCTTTGCGTCAAGGCTTTTTTCGTCAAGCACCCAATCTGTTCCGGTGGTTGATCCATCGGCAAGTTGCACGTCTTTTGGCGCGTCCACTTTTGAATTATTTAGTGTCACTATCAGGCGTTGGTCAACCCGACTATTTACCCACAACAGTGCAAATCCCGAAATCACTAGCAAAGTGCTCACGAAAACATTTAACGCCAACACAAAGTAATGCGATTTTGGTCGCCTACTAAAGTCGGTTTGCGCTTGCGGGCCTCTTTTCATCTGCTAATTAGGTTAGTGGTGTAGCAAGAGTGACTTGAGCCGTGATTTCTTGAGCAACAGTCTGCGATATTGATTCAACAAATTTTATCTGTTTTAGCGCTCCTGCATTTTGCAAGTCGAGAATATTTGTTTGAAGTAATTTGATTGTCGCCGATGAAGCTGTAATTATCAACTCTGCTACTTCTGCGCGTTGTGAAACCTTGGCTTCGGTTTTCGCTCGGCGAACTGCTGCCAGCACAACGCAAGTTGCTTCGAGCAACGCCACAGAATCATCTGATGCGTCAAAGTCTGCAAGAGTCTCCTGGGTTGTCGGCCAGTTCGCCAAATGAATTGAACCCGATTGCCACCATGACCAAACTTCTTCTGTCGCAAATGGCAACATCGGCGCAAGCAACCGTTGCAAAATACTCAGCGCTCGGTACAAAGAACCGCGTGCCGACGATGCATCATGAGTTTCGCCGTAGGCACGAGTTTTTACCAGTTCGACATAGTCGTCGCAGAACCACCAGAAAAATGCTTCTGTTCGTTCGAGCGCTCGGGCGTAATCAAATTGCTCGAGGGCAAGTGTGGCTTCATCAACTACTGCAGCCAAGCGAATGAGCATTGCATGATCAATCAAATCAGTCGGCTTTGAATCAACAGTTAACTCACCTGCGCCGAGAACAAATTTCGTCAAGTTAAGTAGCTTGGTTGCGAGTTTTCGCCCGACTTTCATTTG
>CAMCUE010000097.1 GCA_945878705.1 Ferrithrix thermotolerans DSM 19514
TGGGGGTTAGACCGCGTTGATCAGCGCAACCTGCCATTGAACAATCGATATTCGCGAAATTATTCAGGCGCTGGCGTCAACGTCTACATCATTGACACCGGAATTTTGTCTAGTCATGGTGAGTTTGGTGGGCGAGTAACTTCGGGTTATAGCTCAATCTCAGATGGCCGCGGTTCACAAGACTGTCACGGTCACGGCACTCATGTCGCTGGCACAGTCGCTGGTTCAAACTATGGTGTTGCCCCGAGCGCCTCACTGATTGCGGTTCGAGTTCTTGACTGCAACGGTTCTGGTTCAACATCAGGTGTAATTGCAGGAATCGACTGGGTAGTTGAGAATCACCAAAGTGGTGTTGCTGCTGTTGCCAACATGAGTCTGGGTGGTTCTCGCTCGGCTGCGCTTGATCTTGCAGTTGCCCGTGGTGTTGCTGATGGTGTTGTGTTCGTTGTCGCTGCCGGCAACTCGAACGCCGACGCCTGCAACTATTCACCGGCAGCAGAATCATCGGCAATAACGGTTGGCTCGACGACTACAACCGATGGTAGATCTTCTTTTTCTAATTATGGTTCGTGCGTAGATGTTTTTGCACCTGGTTCAAACATCACTTCGTCTTGGTATACATCAAATAGTGCAACAAATACAATTTCTGGTACATCAATGGCTGCGCCACATGTTGCTGGCGTTGCTGCCTTGGCGCTGAGTGCGAATTCATCGCTGTCAGTTTCTGGTGTCGGAGCTTGGATTACTTCATCGGCGACCTCAGGTGTTGTCGTTGGTCCTGGTGCTGGCTCGCCAAACCTCTTGGCTTATTCATTGTTAAGTGCTTCGCCACCAGCGGGTTCATCAACTGGTGCAACAACTACTACATCTACAACGTCCACGACAACTACGACTGTGCCTAGCCGGCCAACTATTAGTTGGACGCTTGAAAACGGTGTTGTCGAATTTAACTTCACCTGTGTGGCATGGCACGCAACGAGTGGAGTATTGGCAACTAATGCATCACTGACCAACATCGTTGCTCGTGCGAGTGGAACGGGTAGCGGTTCTACTTGTGGTGGTGGCTACGGATTCTCACAAATCGGAGAACTTGATACTGGCGTAACTTATTATGCATCGGCAACAGTTACTGATTCGCGTGGCTCATCAACCAGCACTTATTCGTTCACTAACGGTTCGGGTAGTGCAACGACAATTCCAACAGCAGTCACAACTACAACGGCGCCATCATCTGGTGGAGGCGGCGGTGGCGGTGGCGGAGGTGGCGGAAGTCGTACCACGACGACTACAACTTTGGTTCAATTTACAACTACGACGATTAATCCAGCCAGCAACTCGCGAACAACGCCAAATCTGAGTGGTTCACCTGTGACTGGGCCGAATGGGTTTCCAACGGGTGCAGTAAGTCCGGTTGTGCCTAGTGGTTTTCAAAATTCGAATAACGATAATTTAAATCGTCCAACACTTGGTCAACCGTTGCCACCGCTACCAATTGACACTCGGCCAGCCGCGGCGACGGCTCGAGCAGTCGGTAATGCAGTGACATTTAAAGTGACAGCTAAAGCTGGCGCAACAGTCAACATTTACCGTAACGGAATCCTTGTCAGCACTGTGCCAGCCGCTGCTGCTGCTGCGATCAAGGTTTCAGACAATCCAGGTGGGGCGAACACCTTCCAAGTTGTTGTTGTCGACAAAAATGGTGATGTTTCGGCATCACCAAAAAAGACTGTTTCAGTGCAAGGTGGCTCAACTGGCGCTGGTGCAACTGGCGCTGGGTCAACTAACACTGGATCAACTGGCACCGGCTCTGGTGCCAAGCCAAACACTGGTTCTAAGACTCCGACTTCTAAGACTCCGACTTCTAAGACTCCGACTTCTAAGACTCCGACTTCTAAGACTGCGACGTCCAAAGCCGGCAAATAAGCCGTGTGACGAGTATTGAACTGGGTCGGCTAGTCAAAATTGAAGTAGTCCAACTAATGTCGTGCTCATGACTGAACTTGTTGCCCCCGCAAACCTCGCAAAAACACTTGGCAAATTAAAAAAATCCGGGTGGAAGTCGATCACAATTAAAGAAGAAGTCCGCAAGAATTCTGTTGACCGAATATCGGCGGGTCAAGAATTATTCGCTGGTGTGCTCGGCTTTGAAGAAACAGTAATGCCACAACTTGAAAACGCTTTACTTGCAGGTCATGACATTGTGTTTCTTGGTGAGCGTGGTCAGGCCAAGACGAGAATGATTCGCTCACTTATATTTTTACTCGACGAGTGGATGCCGATTGTTGCAGGTAGCGAAATCAACGATGACCCTTATGCACCAGTGTCGCGTCAATCGCGTGAACTAGTTGCCCAACAAGGCGATGCCACACCAATCTCATGGGTGCATCGAAGTCTGCGTTATGGAGAAAAACTCGCCACCCCAGACACATCGATTGCCGACTTAATTGGCGAAGTTGACCCGATCAAAGTCGCAGAGGGTCGCTATCTCAGCGATGAGTTGACTTTGCATTATGGTTTAGTTCCGCGTTGCAATCGTGGCATTTTTGCAATTAATGAATTGCCGGATCTCTCTGAGCGAATTCAAGTTGGTTTGCTGAATGTCCTCGAAGAGCGCGATATCCAAATTCGTGGATACAAAATTCGTTTGCCACTTGACATTATGTTGGTTGCCTCAGCCAATCCTGACGATTACACAAATCGTGGACGAATTATTACTCCACTCAAAGATCGATTCGGCAGTCAAATTCGCACGCATTATCCGCTTGATATTGAAACTGAGATTGCTGTTGTCCGCCAAGAGTCACGAACAGCAAGTATCGGCACAGTCCAGGTTCAAATTCCAAGATTCATGGAAGAAATTATTGCCACGATAAGTCACCTGGCTCGCGCCAATAGTCAGGTCAATCAACGCAGTGGTGTGAGCGTGCGATTAACTACAAGCAATCAAGAATTGTTGTGCGCAAATGCAGTTCGGCGAGCGTTACATGCCGGCGAAACTGCGGTGGCTCCGCGAGTCTGTGATCTTGATGCGCTCGTGGCATCAACTGCTGGCAAAATCGAAATCGATGCTGTTGAAGACGGTCGCGAGGGTCAGATCTTTCAACAACTCGTGCGCGGTGCGGTACTGCAGGTTTTTAAACAGCACAGCAATTTAGAAAATCTTCGTCAAGTCACCGAAGAGTTCAACGAAGGAGTTGTCGTACAAACTGGTGAAGATATTGCATCTGCAGATTTTGTGTCGTTGCTCGACAAGATGCCTTCGCTACGAGTTGCCGTGAACGGTCTAATAAATGGAGATGAGTCTCCGGCAGTGATTGCAAGTGCTATTGAGTTTGTGCTCGAGGGCTTGCATCTTTCAAAGAGATTAAACAAAGACGCCACAGCCGGTCGAGCTGTTTACCGTGCAAAAAATTAACTACTAGTCGGTCTCTGCGTCCAAATTTCGCTTGTGTCGTGTCGGTCAGCGATAACTGGTTGACCGACTAGAACAGAAACACCAACCGGCTCCGCGAATCCATGCAATTTAATTGCTTCATGCGCCAAGGCTTGAACCCCTTGTGGAAGATTAACAACCTGATCAGTCGGAATCAGCACTCCGATATCAGTCGCTGAATCGCAAAGTCTTGCCGCAAGATTTGGTGCGCGTCCAATATAGTCATCGCCTTCAAACAGCATCGTGTCGCCAGTGGCAATACCAATACGCAGTTTCAGCGGTGCGCAAACAGTTTCAGCCCGGCGATCTAGCTCCATTGCAAAAGTGATTCCTTCAACTTGTTCAACGGCAACTGCCATCAGTCCATCGCCAAGAAATTTGTCAATCCGAACACCGCGTTCTGAAGCAATTGCACGGGCTACCGTTCGAAACTCGGCCAGCAGCTTGGTCGCCTTACGATCGCCCTTAGTTTCAACATAGTTTGTGAAACCAGATAAGTCCACGAAAATGAATGTGCGTGGAAATCTCATACGAGTTATCAGTCTACGGCTGTCGGTACTAGCGTGCGCTTATGACTGCTCGCTTTAATTATTCGCGCTGGGATGGGACACAGCGCGGATTTGAGTTTGATTCTCAGAGCATCGTCGACGAAATAACGGACGACCTTCTCTATCACGGTGATGTTAATGCCGCGCTTCGTCGTCTGATGCAAGAAGGGATGCGCAATGAACGCGGAGAACAATTAATGGGACTTCGTGAAATGATGCAAAAATTACGCGAGCGTCGCGAAGAAATTAAAGACCGTGGTGATCTCGGCGGTGTCTACAACGAAATCGCTGCTGAACTCGACGACCTAGTAGATGAAGAGCGGCACGCGATCGATGATGCCCTCAAGTCCGCCGAGAAATCTGGTGACCAGCGTCGTGCAGAAGTGGCCAAAGAATCTGCGCAACAACATAATTTTCGCCTGGACATGTTGCCAAGCGATCTAGCGGGCAAAATCAGCGAACTAGAACATTACGATTTTCAATCGGACGCTGCGCAACAACGGTTTGAAGCACTTCTTGAAAAACTTCGTCAACAGATGATGCAACAGATGCTTGACCAAATGTCTGGTGCAGTAGAAAATCTCACTCCGCAAGATATGCAGCGAATGAAGGACATGATGGCTGCACTAAACGAGATGCTTGAATCTCGCGAACGAGGTGACGAACCCGCGTTTGATCAGTTCATGAAGAATTTCGGCGATTTCTTCCCTGAGAATCCTCAAACGCTGGATGAACTGCTTGAAATTATGGCGCAACGCATGGCAAATGCCCAAGCAATGTTGAATTCAATGACACCAGAACAACGCGAGCAGATGCGTCAACTTAGCGAAAAGCTTTTGGACGATATGGATTTGCGCTGGCAAATGGATCAACTTGCACAAAAACTTCAAGGCATGTTTCCGCAAAAGGGCTGGGGTCAGTCCCACGAATTCACAGGCGATGACCCAATGGGTTTTGGTCAGGCGATGCAGTCAATGCAGGAGCTTGGTGATCTCGATCAATTAGATAATTTGTTGCGTAATGCATCCTCACCGACCGCACTAGCAGAAGCTGATTTAGACCGGGTTCGCCAAATGTTGGGCGAAGACGCAGCAAGGTCCCTTGAGCAAATGTCTCAACTAACCAAGAAGTTGAAAGATGCCGGGCTGATTGATCAGGTTGAAGGAAAACTCGAACTCACTCCTCGGGGATTGCGCAAAATTGGCGCAAATGCCCTGCGCGATGTATTCG
>CAMCUE010000098.1 GCA_945878705.1 Ferrithrix thermotolerans DSM 19514
AAAAATAAATATACACACCTGCGGTTGCACCTACGACACCTAGCGCGAGCGAACCAATACCAATTGGGGTGGCCAGTGTGAAGTCATACATCAAACCGGCTATTAAACCAGTGATTGTTCCGACACTGACACCATACGTGACACCAGCACAGGCAGTGAACAACAACAACACCTGCCCAGCGACACCAAACGGACGAAGTTGTGCAAACAAGGTCGTCTGCAACGCCAGCACAAAAAATAGAACGAGAACTAGTCGCATCCAACGGCTCGATACTATTTTTAAAAAAATATCCAAAATTATTTCTTCTCTGTAATTGGTTGATAGAGAAGAATTCTTAGAAACGACAAGTTACTTAAATCGGCGACAAGTCGAATTTCAAGAAGCGGACCAGCCGAACCAAGTCGCTCAATGACACGCGAGACATTACCAATCATGATGTCAGGCGGAGCAAGGCTGCGTGAACCACCAGCCGTCACGATAGGTACCCCAACTTCAATATCACCAAAGCGCACCGAGTTGTCGACGAACCTCACAGTAGGTTGCCGTGACGGGCCTTGCCCTTCAAGTGCTCCAGTCTCTCGTACAGCAAGATCACTCGCCTTGGGAACAGTAATCGAACTTACACCTTGCGGAGTTGATGGCAAGGTTGTCACCGTCGCAGTAAATCCTGCAATCGGAATCGTCGTGGTGGTCGTGGTGGTCGTTTCTGAATCTTGCAAAAACGGACTCACCTCTAGCGGTACAGCAGTAGAAGATGTCGCACTCGTGCCTTTTGAAATCGTAGTTGCTGTAGCAGTACGACCTGCACTGACAACTTTAATTGATATTGAAAAATCCGGATCTGTTATCAACATGATTGAGGAGCGATTCTCGAAAACTTTTGTAATTTTTCCGATGAGGCCAGCCGCATTTAAGACTGGCATTCCGACTCTGATTCCACTCTCGCTGCCTTGGTTGATTTCAATTGTTTGAGAAAAATTTGTTGGCGATTCTCCGATGACTTGTGCCGTGACTGCATTGATTCCCGCCAAAGTCGGCAAACCATTTAATGCAAGCAATTCTTGCGAAAGTCTCACTGATGCAGCCGCGGCAACTGTCGCACCTTCTTGCTGTGCTATTTGTTGCCGAAGAAACGAGTTCTCGTCTAGAACATCGTTGTAGTTCGTGATCCCGAACCAAGCATTGCCGATGGGACGGGTAACGACACGCGTTAATCCTTCGACTGGACGAAAAAATACACCAAACACCGAACGCAGTCCGGAGGCCGCGGTCGAATTTTGTAAATCAAGAGTGATCAAAAATAATGACGAAATTGTCAAGAGGATGATCGCACGACGACGATTTGTGCTGGCGGTAGCCACTAAGAATAGAAGCCTTTCTCGCTAGGTTTCAATCAGTCTAATTGTCGCCTTGAATTGCTATGCCCCTCAGCAAATCGATGTTGTCGAGTGTCATTCCGGCTCCATTTATTACACAAAACAAAGGCTCATCTGCAACGACTGCTTGAATTCCGATTTCGTGAGTGACCCGCTCGGCCATGCCGGCTAGCAAGGCTCCACCACCAGCTAAAACGAGCCCGCGGCTAATTACATCAGCGGCAAGTTCGGGCGGGGTTCTCTCCAATGTCATCTTTATAGCATCAATTATTTTATTCACCGAATCGTCAATCATTACTCTTACTTGCTGCGAAGTAACGCCAGTAGATCGTGGCAAGCCAGTCTTACTATCTCGACCGCCCACGTCACCAGCTATTTCATGTTCAAGTGGCCAAGCAGAGCCAAGTTGGATCTTGACCTCTTCGGCAGTGTTCTCACCAATATCAAGACCAAAATCTCGCTTGAAACCTAAAATGACCTTATTACTTATTTCGTCACCCCCGATGCGCACTGAGCTAGCAGTAACAATTCCGCCGAGTGAGATAACTGCGACTTCGGTCGTTCCTCCTCCAATGTCCACGATCATATTTGCGCTCGGCTCATAAATCGGCAATCCAGCGCCGATTGCTGCAGCCATCGCCTCTTCGATGATATGAACCGGCCGTCTTGCTCCTGCATACTCTGCGGCATCTTGCACCGCACGTCGTTCAAGACCTGTTACCTCAGATGGTACTGCAACAACCACAGTTGGCTTTGTCCATCTACTCGTCGAAACACGCTGGAGAAAACGCTTGAACATCTCTTCGCAAAGTGGGAAGTCTGCAATCACCCCATCCGCTAGTGGTCTAACCAGTCGAATACTCTGTGGCACACGACCACGCATTCGTTTGGCTTCGTGGCCAACATAGACAACTTGTCCGCTTTGAGTATCAACTGCGACGATGGAAGGTTCGTTCAGCACTAGGCCTTGACCTTTAACATAGATCAGAGTATTTGCAGTTCCTAGATCAACTGCAATTTCTCGGCCTATTGATAGAGGATTTCCTCCTGCCATTTTGAGGTTTTTCTTTTACTTACGTGCGGATGTCGTCGGAAAAAATATCTCAAGTTCTCGTGCTGCTGACTCTGCAGAGTCACTGCCATGTACAAGATTTTCTGTGAATAATGTGCCTAGGTCTCCACGGATAGTGCCTGGGGCGGCAGCGCGAGGATTAGTAGCGCCCATCATCGTTCGAACGATCTCCCAAGTATCTTGTGGGCCTTCAATTGACCACGCAACAATTGAACCACGCGACATGAATGAAACTAATTCTGCATAAAAACCCTTGCCTTGATGCTCTTGGTAGTGACGTGCAAGAATTTCTGAGTCGAGCGTGCGCATCTGCATCGCGACGATCTTTAATCCTTTATCTTCGAATCGACTTAAAATTTCGCCGACTAGCCCCCGCTCAACAGCATCGGGCTTCAATAATACAAGTGTGCAATTTGACATGCCTTCAGGCTAAAGGCTGATGTTAAGGCTCGCACGCCTGCGCTATTTAATGACTTTGGACACCAGAAATGGTCGAGCCTCGCTGACAATGTACAAAGACCCTGCAACGAGAACCGCATCATCGGGCTGAGCAATTTCCAACGCGTACTCACAGGCGCCTTCAACCGACTCAGCAACGACAACATTTTCACAGCCAACTTGTCGAGCGACATCTGCCATTTCATTCGCGGGCAAACCACGCGGAGACGGTGGCGTACATGTTATAACAAAGTCAAATTCTTTCGCTCGAAAAGTTGTTAATAGCTCTTGTGGGTCTCGACTGCGAAGCGCACCGGTCACAAGAATTTTGCGCCCGTCTAAATTGAAATCGTTAAAAAAAACTTCTGCACAAACTTTTGCCCCGGCAGGATTATGAGCTCCATCAATGATTACGAGGGGTTGATGTGCAAGCACTTCAAACCTGCCTGGCATAACCACGTTTCGCATTGCCTCTTCTAAAATCTCAGAGTCAATTATTGCGTCAAAGAATTCTTCGACAGCGCAAATAGCGATAGATGCATTGTCACCTTGGTGTTGTCCGTGTAACGGCACCAGCACATCTTCGTACCTTGTGCGAGGTGTGCGCACCGAAATTAGCCGCCCGCCGATGGCTAATCGATTATTCTCACACTCAAAATCTTGGCCGCGCACAATTTGAGAGCGAGCGGTCGGTAAAAGAAAAATCTCACGAAGTGAAATATCTGTTTCGCCTAAAACCACGACGCTAGAAGGCTTAATGATTCCGGCTTTCTCTGCAGCGATATGTTTGACAGTTGGACCTGCATATTCTGTATGGTCAAGCGCAATATTCGTGATTACAGCGACATCCGACTTAATTATATTCGTCGCATCCCATCTGCCGAGCATCCCGACTTCGACGACGGCGACGTCAATTGCTTGATCGGCATACCAACGAAACATCGCCGCGGTCATAATCTCAAAAAAGCTTGGACGGACACCCGCGATCATTTCGAGATCAGAAATAGCACCGATCTGAGATCCAAATTCTTCGTCACTGATTGGCACTCCGTCAATACATATTCGATCATTAATTCGATGGAGATGCGGACTTGAATATGTGCCGACCCTCAGCCCTTGCGCGATTAAAATTTTGGTGATAATTTGCGCAGTTGAACCTTTGCCGTTGGTTCCCGTTATATGGATCGAACGATATGCCTCCTGCGGATTACCGATGGCATCCATCAATCGCTCTATGTTTTCAGTAGACGGAGAATCAACCCGACCGGTTCGCTCATAGTTGGAGCGCTCGTCAAGATATTGCAATGCTTCAGAATATTGCACGAGCGGATCTTTATTAGTTTATGAAGCTGCGCGACGCTGTCGAGTGGCTTGCGAAGTTCTCGGGACCAAGGTTGGCGATGAGATCTTCTTAGCAGCGTCCAAATCAACAATTACCTTTGCGATATTTCCTTGTCCAGGCAATTCATACATCGTTTCAAGAAGCACATCTTCGAGAATCGCACGAAGCCCACGAGCACCCGTTCCTCGAATCAATGCTTGATCGGCGACAGACTCAAGTGCTTCTGTTGTAAATTCAAGCGTGACGTCTTCAAATTCAAGGAACTTCTGATATTGCTTCAGCAGCGCATTCTTTGGCTCGGTCAAAATCTTGATAAGAGCCGAGCGATCCAAACTGTTTACGGCACCAATCATCGGTAACCGCCCAATGAATTCTGGAATCATGCCGAACTTCAACAGATCTTCTGGCAACACTTGTGCAAATAATTCACCTGGATCTTTTTCTGATTTTGATTTAACCTGTGCGTGAAACCCAACACCTTTTTGGCCAATTCTTGATGCAATAATTTGGTCCAGGCCTGCAAATGCACCGCCACATATAAATAACACATTCGTCGTATCAATCTGAATAAATTCTTGGTGAGGATGTTTGCGTCCACCTTGAGGTGGCACGGATGCAACTGTTCCTTCTAAAATTTTAAGTAGCGCTTGCTGAACTCCCTCTCCCGAAACATCTCGTGTGATTGAAGGGTTTTCGCTTTTGCGGGCGACTTTGTCAATTTCGTCGATGTATACAATTCCGGATTCTGCTTTCTTGACATCAAAGTCCGCTGCCTGAAGAAGTTTTAATAAAATATTTTCAACATCTTCTCCGACATAGCCCGCCTCAGTTAGTGCAGTGGCGTCAGCAATCGCGAATGGCACATTCAGCAGTCGAGCAAGTGTCTGCGCCATGTGTGTTTTTCCACAACCGGTTGGAC
>CAMCUE010000099.1 GCA_945878705.1 Ferrithrix thermotolerans DSM 19514
CCAGGCGAGACCTGCCACGCCGCAGAGAAGCAAAAGGCGAGACATGTTTTTTCGTGCATAGCGCATCAAAAGAAACGGCCCGATTGCCGACCCAACACCGCGTGCTGCAAGTAACAATCCGCTCCCACCATCGCCTGTACCAAAAGCATCAATCGCAAGAACTGCAAGTTGGCTCACCGCACCAGCCCCAACTGCAAACGTCAATCTTGAAGCCATCAACGCCAAAATAATTTCGTGCTTCTTGGCGTAACTAATTGCCTCGCGCATGTCTTGAACCGGGCGAATTGGTTCGCGATTTTCGGTAGACCTTCGCTCTTGCATCGGAGCCTTAATTAGCCCAACCAAGCAAGCGCAAACTAGAAACGTCACAATGTCTGCAGAAAATGTTGCAGTTCGTCCAAAAGTTGCAGAAACCAAACCCCCCAGTGCGGAACCGATGAATACCATCGCACCCCAACTCGAGCCGAACAGAACGTTTGCTTGGCGCAGTTCTTCATCGCTTCTAACCAAATTCGGAAGCGCCGCACCAAACGCAGGAAAAATTGCAGCAGACAAAGAAGAGATGACTAATTGTGCTAAAAACGCCAACCAAATTCTGGATTCGTTTGCAAACACAAATCCGATACCGCAAATTGCTTGCATCAACGAAATCGTGATTATCGTTTTTCGCCGATCAAACTTATCTACTATCGGGCCGGCAATCGGCGAGAAAAAAAATGAGGGCAAAACATATGCCGCGAATACAAGCGAAACAAGAAACGTCGAGTTTGTTGCGTCTTTCACTAATCCAACAAGCGCAACATACGTTAAGTAGTCGCCGATAACCGAAATGTTCTGCGCAATCCACATGTTGCGAACGTTCGCATTTGACCGAAGAACACCTTTTGCTTTGGTCAAATCATTTCTTTTGGCAATGGCTCACTGTGCAACACACTCAGTTGTTTCGTAGAGCGTGTGAGCGCAACATACAACGCCCGTAAACCATGCATCTGCGCCGCCACGATCTTGGCTGGCTCGACCACAATCACTCCATCAAGTTCAAGTCCCTTGACCACACTTACGGGCACAACTGTGAGCCCGGCTTCGATGCCAGAAACCCCAGCGCGACCATGAGCTATCTGCGCCTTTTCTAGTGCCGCCGAAATAGTTTCAGACATCGAATCAGGGCAAACAATTGCAACATTTCCACCACTGAGTTCGGCGACCATTCTCTGCGTATCTTTTATGAGACTGCTAAAAAGTTCGTCGACAGTAGTAGCAATTATTTTTGGTGTCTCTTCGCCTTCACGAACCGAAACAGGCGAAATTTGCAGTGGCGCAGCAGATTTCAAAACTCGAGTTGCGAGCTCCATTATTTGGCGCGGAATTCGATAGCCAACCGTTAGTCCTATAATTCGCGACGGATTCTTTTTCGGCAAATGTGCCAAAACTTCCTTCCATGAGGCAGGAGCGTGCGCCGATGTTGCCTGGGCAATGTCACCAACAATTGTCATCGCGCCATTGAGCGATCGCCGTGAAATCATTCGAAGTTGCATCGGTGAAAGATCTTGTACTTCGTCGATCACGATGTGGCCATAGGTGCGAACTTCGTCTGCGTCGTTGATTCGACCGTTTCGGCGAGGCTTTGGTCCGAGTAGTGATAGTGCTTCGTCTAGCACTGCAACATCGGCGTCACTGAACTTGGCTTCTGCCAAAGACTCTGCTCGTTTACGATGCAACGACTCGTATTCTTCTTGAGTGCAAACTTTTTGAGCAGCAAGTCGTAACAAAGCTTTTGAAGAATAAAGATCATGCAACAATTCTGCTGCCGAAAGAACTGGCCAGATGTAATTTATTACTGCGCGAAATTCAGGCAGATCATGCAACACAGATCGCATCGTCTCAATGTCAGAATCTGGATTTCGGCTTGAAGCAATTAGCGATGTGATAATTTCAGTTTCAACCCAATGGTTCGCCGCGTTGTGTCGCCGAAAGCGACGACGCCCTTCACTGACAATTGTCTTGGATTGATTTATAGTCAGTCGCAAATATCCAGCGCCAAATGCAATTTCAACATCGTTGCGCAGAGGTCGTTGCCGATCATGAATTGCTTTAGAAATTATTTGCGACATGCGCAGGTCGCCTTTGATGCGTGCCACTGGCTCACTGTCCTTTGCGGTGTAATTATGTCCTCGCACAAGATCGGCTAACACAACTTGTTCAACGCCGGCTTCGCCGAGCGACGGCAAAACTCGTTCGATATATCTCAAGAAAACACGATTCGGGCCAACGACCAACACACCCTGATCTTCTAACGGAAATCTAAATGTGTAAAGCAAATAAGCGGCCCGATGCAACGCGACAACTGTCTTACCTGTGCCTGGCCCACCTTCGACAACCAACACACCTTGTTGCGGCGAGCGAATGATTTCGTCTTGCTCAGCCTGGATTGTCGCAACAATGTCACCAAGTTGACCAGTACGACCGCGAGACAGAACGCTCAGCAACGTGCTGTATCCACGAAGCGTCGGAGTGCTCGACGCAGGCTCGCCGTCGAGACCTTCGTCGTGACCAACACCAAGATGCCCTACACCAAAAAGTTCGTCTTCGATGCCGAGCAACTCTCGACCCTGCACTTCGAAGTGTCGACGCCTTACAAGCCCCATTGGCTCTCGACCTGTCGCGCGATAAAACGGCTCGGCTACGGGGGCTCGCCAATCGACGACTACAGGTTCGCGAGAGGAGTCGGCAATCGCAATTCGACCGATGTGAAAGCTCTCAAACGCATCAGGCGACTCAGTCAGTCGATCAATTCGACCGAACACGAGCGCAGAGTCACCTAAGTCAAGTTGTGTTAGCCGACCAACTAGAACTTCATCAAATGCGTTGCGCTCAAATCGCGCTTGAAAAGTTCCGCCCATTGATGCTTCGTTCATTTGACGAATCTTCCAAGCATCAGTCTTTGTAATTTCAAGACATTCGTAGGCGTGGTCAATGAACTTCTGCTCGTCTTCGAACTCAGGATGCTGTTTGGTCATTGTTTTAGTCGCAGTTTCTGAAAAATAGAGTTTTTCAATTCTACCGACTATCAATTGGTTTTTACTAGCGGATTACTAGACGCTTGCTGGTGACAAAATCGTTAAATAATTCATCTCACATTGCTGTAATTAGATGCTGGGTTTGACATTGATGCACACATCACAGGCACACTGCCGTATCGGCACTCGCGGGGGCTCATGCTTGATTTTGATGATAAAAATATGCGAATCATCAAGACCTTTTTGCTTGGATTCGGATTATTACTTACAACTTGTTGCTCCGCACCGCAAACTTTGAGTCTTGGTTTGTCTGCGAGCACGATTGACACAACAAGTAATACCACTAGCGACACAGTTGTTAATTCGCCGAGCGAAAATTCTGTGATTGCATCTAGCGAAACAGTCAAGTCAGCCAGCACTGCGGGCCCGAGTGCTGCTGAAAATCTTGATGCAACCCGAAACTCACTTGTCAGCGAACAATTTCATCAACTAGTGCAGTGGCAAGACAAGTGCTACCAAAAACCAAGTGTCTGTCGCGTTGATGAGTTCACGATTGTCGGTACCAAGTATCACCAAGCCCTAGACGAGCAGATGACTCTTTACGCCAAAAACAATATCAATAGTCGTCTTGGACACGGCAAACGCGAAGTTGCGATTGAGTCGATCACATTTGATGAGTCTGCTTTAATTGCGCAGGTCAATGCCTGCATTTACGACACCGTGATTTTATATATGGATGGTTTTATTTTTAATAATCACATCACTTCGTCGCATACTCAATGGAAACTGCAGTGGGATAACCCACGTTGGAAGTGGATCGACTTTCAAATTCTTCACCGCGAATACAACACAAATATCTGTCCGGCGCAACAATGAAATACGGCACTGTTTTGATTTGTGTCGCGGCTCTTTTTTTCGGCTCTAGTCCTTCAGCAAAAGCAGACACAACCGGACCGGTGGTCGTACTCGACGAATACGGATCAGCGGTTGATAAAACAATTATTGCTGGAGTGATTGTTCAGCAAAACGACTCGCCTGGTGGATCAGATGCCTGCCAATGGTCTGCGTCGTTAGTTCGTGATTCCGGACAAGGGCAAGGCACAGAAGTTACAAAACAAATTGGATCAATAAGTTTTCGACTTTACGATCGCGCTTGCCCGAGTGAAACTACGACCTATTACTGGATTCCAGAAATCTCGACAGAACAAATTGCTCGATCTGCATCAAGTGTTGTTTACGATTTGATACCGGCGCCATTTGGCGACTTCGCTCCACCTGCTCGCCAAGGATTAATAAATGTCGGCACATGGTTTTGGGTGCTGCCAGCAGTGTGGCAACCGAAATCTGTTACTGCGTGGATTCCAACCCCAGAGGGGCCAATCACCGTGACCACAACAGCAACACCGACAAGACTGGTATTTCATCCCGGCGACGGGTTTCATGGCACTGGAGATAAAGATTGTGTCGGCCCAGGCTTGCGATGGACAGAAATAATTGGCGATCACTTGCCGTCACCATGCATGTATACATATCGGCACTCATCGGCTATAGATTCAAGCGGCCTATTCTCGTCAAGTATCTCAATAATTTGGCGCGTCACCTGGCGTTCAAGCACCGGAACGTCAGGAACCCTGCCAAATGTAACGACCGCTTCATACCACCAAATGAATATTCGCGAATTTCAGGCCCTAGTTACTTCATAGTCATCTAATATTCCTCTAATATTCGCCTCGCAATCTTGTAGCCAATAGCCCCACTGCTAGCCCGCCTACTAGAGCGTCTGCTAGCCCGTCTACTAGCGCCGGCCGTCTGGGCAACGGCGAAATGGATGTTTTAGTGCGAGGCATCACTTAGCTAGCGGTCGATAATCTATTACAGAGACAAGAACTACCGCGAGATTAGGCCATCACCAACATTGGGAATAGAGCGATTAGGTTGCTACCCTTGTGAAAGCGCTTTCGATCATGGGAGTGCATTACAAAATAACAAGAAAGAAGTACAGCTATGCCAACCGGTACCGTGAAATTTTTCAATGACGAAAAGGGTTACGGATTTATCTC
>CAMCUE010000100.1 GCA_945878705.1 Ferrithrix thermotolerans DSM 19514
GGCAAAAGGTCTTCACCTCAGCGATACGGGCAGGCAAGAAGCCGAAGAGGTTGCGCAACGGCTTAGCAAACTTAAGAATGTCTCTGCGATCTATGCCTCGCCGTTAGAACGGGCACGCGAGACGGCGGCACCAACTGCCAAACTTCTGAATCAGAAAGTGATCATCGAAAAAGGTCTGCTCGAATGTGATTTTGGCGACTGGACAGGCAAAGAACTCAGCAAGTTGATGAAGCTTCCTGAGTGGTCGACTGTTCAGCGGGCGCCGAGCACCTTTCGGTTTCCAAATGGTGAAAGTTTCACGCAGATGCAGACTCGCATGACATCAACACTTGATGCTCTGCGAGTCAAGCACAGTGGTGGCACCGTAATATGCTTCTCGCACGCCGACCCAATCAAAGCGGCAGTCGCCCATGCCATGGGCACTCATCTTGATTTATTTCAACGCATCGTAATTAGCACATGCTCAGTGAGCGCTGTTTCGTATTCCGGTTTTGGGCCAGTGGTGCTGACAGTTAATTCAACTGGTGGCGATTTGTCTGAATTGCGAATGTCATGAGTATGTATTTCGAGTTTGATTCAACCGACACATTCACAACAGGCGCACTTGGTGAACCTGGTCAACGAACTTTTGTGTTGCAAGTGCGTGCCGATGGGCAACGAATCACAATAAAGTGTGAAAAAGAACAGGTTGCTGCAATGTCGGAGTACTTGCGAAAACTTCTCGCGGATGCGCCAGATGTTTCACAGCGACCAATTGAAGATTCGATGCAACTATTAATGCCCGTTGAACCACAGTTCGTGCTTGGCACCGTCGGCTTGGCATATGACTCAATCAGCGATCGTTTGGTTATTCAACTAGACGAAATAAACATCGTAAATGACGATGAGAACCCCGACGTAGATCTCAGTTCGCAAGATGTTTCACGAATTCGCGCCAACATCACTCGCGGACAGGCTGCTGCATTTTGCGAACACGCCGATGAAGTCGTCGCGTCTGGTCGGCCAACTTGCATTTTCTGCGGTCGGCCAATAAACAAAGATGGCCACTTGTGTCCGCGAATGAATTAGAAGGTTCTTCGACAACTCTGAGTCTTTTGCTAAAAGGCGAAATGACTATCGAAATGCGAATGCCATACAGCAGCAATGCGACATTTCTTGTTTCAATTAATGATCACCAAAATACTGTAAAGGCGATTTACAAACCAATGCGTGGAGAAAAACCACTTTGGGATTTCAATCCGGGTTTGCACCGCCGCGAAGTTGCTGCGTATCTTCTCTCTGAAGCAATCGGATTGAAGTTTGTTCCACCAACTATTTTGCGTGATGGACCACACGGCGAAGGCTCAGTGCAGTTGCTGATTGACGCCGACCCTGACGAACACTATTTTACAATTTTTGAACAACGCCAAGATTTGCACGATCAGTTCAGAGCAATTTGCGCATTCGATATCGTTGCAAATAACACCGATCGAAAATCTGGCCATGTTTTAGTTGATAAAGACTCTCGAGTTTGGGGTATCGATCATGGCTTGTGCTTTGCCCAGGATTTTAAGATTCGCACCGTAATTTGGGAGTTCGGTGGCGAGGCGATATCTAAAGATTTGCTTGCCGCGATTACACCGCTTGTTTCAAGCGTGCCACTTGAAGTTGCAACTTTATTGACAGAGCAAGAAGTTGTAGCGATTGGAGAACGCGCTAAATGGCTAATCGACGGGGCGGCGTTTCCAGTTGATCCGAGTGGTCGCCACTACCCGTGGCCTTTGGTTTAACTAGTTTTTTGCACAGCCAATTTTTCGGCAAGTACATCAGACACCGCATCTAAAACTCGTTGGGCGTAACTGCGGTGATCAACAAAAATATTTTCTCCAGAGTTGTCGGGCGATATTCTTCGTGGGTTGTCAAGAAAGTCAACCAGAAGCCGAGTTAACTGTTCTTCGTCTTCAGCTATAAACACACCCTTTGTTGTGTGCAGACCTTGCAGATGCTCGTAGCCAGTCAGATTGCACCACTGCGAGCCGATCACTGCGTCTTTTTTGAAGGCTGGAACGATTACTGGTATTCCCCTTGCACGTGAGTCAACAATCGCCGAAGTTCCTTCAGATACGACCACGAGGGCTGAATTAAGTAGTTCGCAATATTTGAAATACGCCGACGAGATAACTGAAAATGAAATTCCCTGGGCACGATGCGAGATGCCCGATTTGATGTCTTGATCTAATTCAATCTTGCTTTGCGACTCAATAAAATTATTCATAAATTGCAAACTTTTTGAATCTGCAGTCGGGTACGGGCGCCAAATCACTTGACCAGAAAAACTGTTAACGAGTGCATCGCTGCGAGTTAAAACTTTGCTGACACAGTTCAACCACGGTTCAGAACTCGAAGAATTTGAAGTGCTCCCGATTAAGACAAGGTTTTTTGCGCCGGCAGTTAACTCAGTTGACCGTTGCGCACCAACTTCAACGCTTCCAACTGGGATTACTGATTTTGCGGGCATCCCATGCATTCGCGAACATACTTCAACAAGTTGCTGATTGTAAACCAGCATTCGAGTTGGTTTTTTTATCAGCGGGCTCTTGGATGAAGCGTTATCCCACTTCACAGGAATCAACATCGTCGGAATTTGACTTTTTGACCCAGAATTAATTGCGGCCACTACAAAACCAGCCTGCCGTTGCATCAGAATCAAAATCGCGTCTGGTGATTCGGTAATTGCAATTTCGGCAAGATTGCAATCTGAGAATATTCTATTTGTCGCACGACGCGACCAAATCCAAAAAAATATTTTCAAGCCACGAACAAATGAAGGAAACTCTTTTATCGTTCGGGATCGTATTTCGGAAAAGTTTTTAAAAATTGCCGCTGCACCCTGAATAGTCATCCAGTGGTCTGGTATCTGAAGTCCAATAAAATATTTATTTCGAGTGCGAGTTTGGTAGCCAGAAGCAAGTTTTCTAAACCTAAAAGTTGAAGCTTCTCCCAGTTGTGAGCCGGTACTTTTTGATTTTGAACCATATTTATATGGAACAACTTTCAGGAAACTATCTTTGAACTCACTTGGAAGATTCGCCCAGCGTTGGCTCTCAACCTCTGACTGCTGCAATGCCAGCAAAACGTCTGCAGATTCTGATAACTCTTTGAAAAATCCGTGAATTACGAACTGGTCAAGATGCGAGAGGTTTCCCGCGACAACAAGAATTTTATTTTTAACTACCATAGTCATAACTTATGTCAAGCAAGTCGGCGGTTACACCACGGCTCGTTTTTTATGAGCGGGCTTTGAGTGCTTCAATAAGTTTCGGCAAAACTTTATGGACATCACCAACGATGCCAAGATCTGCAATTCCGAAGATAGGAGCCTCTTTGTCTTTGTTGATTGCAATAATGCTCTTCGAGCCTTTCATCCCAACCATGTGTTGTGTTGCGCCAGATATTCCTGCGGCAATATAGACACTTGGCTTGACAACTTTTCCGGTTTGGCCAACTTGATATGAATATGGCACCCATCCAGCGTCAACGATCGCTCGTGATGCACCAGGCGCACCTTTAAGAAGTTTCGCAAGGTCTTCAATCAACGAATAGTTTGCGGCTTCGCCGAGACCTCGACCACCTGAAACAACTATTGCTGCTTCATCAAGTTTTGGTCCTGTTGTTTGTTCGGCATGTGTCGCGACAACGCGTGCTCCACCTTGCGTACCCAAGTCGGGAACGACCACGGCAACTATTTCAGGCGCACCGCCCGATGCCGACTCTGCGACAAAACTTTTTGGGCGGAAAGAAACTAGGTGCGGTCCAGGTCCGCTGAATGCAGTTGCGACCAAGATGTTGCCTCCGAAAACTGGAGTCGTCGCCACAACACCATCGGTTGAATCAGCAAGATCAATGTTGTTTGTCAGCACTGTGCGGTTTAATTTGACCGATAACCGAGCCATCGTGTCGCGACCCTCATAATTTTGCGGGAACATAATTACATCTGGTGAATCTCCGCCGTCAATTATCACTTTCATTGCAGCAGAAAGCGCGACACCTGGCAACTTGCCTGCGAGATCTCCCGTTGCGTAAACCTTTGTTGCTCCGTGCTCACCAAGTGACGCCGCAAACCCACTTGCATCGCCACCAACAAATGCGGTGACCTTGCTTGAAAGTGATCTTGCTTTGGTTAGAAGTTCGAGTGTGCCAGTTGTTGCAGCACCGTTGGCGCCTTGTGCAAACACCCAGATGTTATTAATTGTCATAGTTTTTGCCTTCTACTTGGGGATTTATTTCAGATCAACTTTAAATTTTCAAGGAACGCAACAATCTTGCCGAACGCTTCGCCGTCATCTTCAATTACTTCTCCGGCTTTGCGTGCTTCTGCTTGCGTAACATTGACGATTTTCTGACCAGCGGCCGCCCAACCAGTTGGCGTGACAGCGAGATCGGAAGCGGTAACTACATCGAGCGGCTTCTTTTTGGCATCCATGATTCCTTTGAAACTTGGATACCTCGGCTCAACAACTCCAGCGGTCACACTGATAACTGCTGGCAGTGTGCACTCAACTTCGTCGTAACCAGATTCGCTTTGACGATCAACTTTCAAAACCGAACCTTCAATTTTTACTTTTTTAGCAAAAGTTACTGAAGGCAAACCGAGCACTTCGGCAATTTGCTCTGGCACAGTGCCGGTATAACCATCAGAAGATTCGGTGCCGGTGATAATCAAATCTGCACCACCAAGTTTGGTTACTGAAGCGGCCAAAACTTTTGCCGTTGTGAGTGCATCTGAACCAGCGAGTGCTGGGTCACTAACAAGCAATCCTTTTGCTGCACCCATCGCCAATGCAGTTCGCATTCCGGATGTTTCACCATTTGGTGCCATCGAAATGATGTTTACTTCTCCACCACCAGCAGTTGCAACAAGTTGCAAAGCCATCTCGACGCCATAAGCATCAGACTCATCAAGAATTAATTTACCTTCACGCTTTAATGCATGTGTCGAAGCGTCTAACGCCCCTGGACTGGCTGGATCTGGAATTTGTTTTACGCACACGATGATATTCATGACTTATATTCTTACCGTTAATCCCACCCACAA
>CAMCUE010000101.1 GCA_945878705.1 Ferrithrix thermotolerans DSM 19514
TTGGATCAATTTTCTTGTGCCGCGAGTAAACCCGACCGGTTAATTGAAATTTATGCGGCAATCTCAGAACAAAATCAATTCCTTGGTGTGGCAACACTGATTGATGACGACGAATTGCCCGACGCGACCGAACCTGGACCATGGCTGGCAGCAGTCTTTGTGACTCCAACAGAGCGCAAAGTCGGTATCGGTTCTGCACTGGTGAACCACATCGTGCACCGAGCACGCGAACTGAACTTTGCGACACTCTATTTATACACAGAATTCGCCGAGGATTGGTATCAACAAAAAGACTGGACGAAAATACGCGATACAGAATTTCTCGGTCTTAAGCACACCGTGATGCAACTCCGACTAGCCAATTAACTGGTTATCGCTTAAATGCCCAATGCACTTCAACGGTGATTGAAACTTCTTGAGCGCCTAGATCAATCACAGTTTTTGCAGACTCAACGCTTGATGCAACATCACGCAACCAAGGTTGCGGAACTGACGGAGTAGTCGCAAATTCGCGAACAGAAATTACATCGCCTAAATCGACTCCCAATAGGTCGGCATAATCTTCGGCCTTCGCCTTTGCTAACTTGATTGCATTTTCTCTCGCTTGTTTTGCAGCATCTTTGTTGTCAATCAAAATCGGAGCGAGTGTCTCAATTGTCAAGTCTGTGCCGACTATCACCACAACAGCATCAACTACTGAGCCAGAATTCTCGGTGTCGCGCAAGGTCACAGCAAACGATTGTGTTGCACGAAAACCATTCAAAGATTGTTTACCGTCTTGTGAATATGAATATTCTGGGTAGACACTGACATTGGTAGTGGCGATATCTTTTTTGTTAATCTTAAAACTGTCAAGTGCTGAACGCGCTTGATTAGCCAATATATTTGCGCCTTCGCTCGCAGACTTGCTTGGTCCTTCTAATGCAAAAACCGAAAAATTAAACTGTACGCCATCAGGAATTACTCTTACCGAGCCTGTCGCGTCGAGCGTGACGCCGGTTTCACTGACTGCGGGGACATTATAAGTATCACCACCGACGTCTAAACCGCAAATCGTCAATAGTGTTGCAGCAGCAGCAGCAGCAACAACTACAAATTCAAGTTTTTTATTGCGAGACATGGGTTAATTCTACTCGCGAGTTAAACGCGAGGCGACCAGCGCAACTTTATTGTCGGGTTGAACAACGGCAACGCGCACATTATTCGCACCACCAGCACCGTAAAAATCACCAGGACTTACGAGCGCACCTCCGACAGCAGCAAGTTGCTCGGCAAATGCCCAGCCATCCTTGGCATCAAACCACAAATAGAAACCTCCACTTGGTAGATCAATATTGAAACCAGACCATTTTGACAACACAGTTGCAAGTGTCTCAAGGCGACGCAAATACACCCCGCGTTGCTGAACAACATGGTCGTCATCACTCAACGCAACAACTGCTGCTGCTTGCGCAGGACCAGGTACAAGCATGCCAACATGTTTACGAACTTCTTTAAGATAGTTGATGATTTCTTTGTCGCCCGCGTAAAAACCCACTCGCAAACCAGCCAAGTTCGAGCGCTTAGAAAGTGAATGCAACGCCACCACGCCTTCAAGGCTGTGTTGCAATATTGATTCGGGTTGGCGCGACCAAGTGAACTCGACATAACACTCGTCACTAAATACTGGAACATTGTTTTTGCGGCCCCATGAAGCAAGTGACTTCAAATCATCCAACGCGCCTGTTGGATTATTAGGTGAGTTGCTCCATATCATTAGCGCTCGCTTGATATCGCTATTTGAAATCTTTGAGGTATCAAGACCGCCAGTTGCAGTCATCGGCACCGCGACTGGTCGACAACCAGCCAAAATCGCTCCCATCTCGTAAGTTGGGTAAGAGACAGCGGGAAATAAAACAGTGTCGCGCTCTGGTGTGCGCAGTTTCATATATTGCGGAGTAGTTGCAACAAATTCTTTACTTCCAATACATGCGGCGATCTGCGAAGTTGGTACCGAAATATCAAACTTGCGTTGCATCCATGCTTGGGCGGCGTTGCGCAAAGCGTCGCTACCAATGCTCGGCGGGTATCCGCGTTCGCTATTAGACGAAGAGAGCGCAGCAATTACAGCTGGTGCTGGTGGATCGCATGGTGTGCCGATTGAGAGATCTACAAGGCCGCCCTCAAATTTGTTCGCTAGCGGCTTGAACCTATCAAGCCGATCATACGGGTACGGCGGAGGGACAAAACCTTGAGTCATTTTTGAGCTATCCCATTACTGCTTTGGTTAACTATGAAGTCGCTCAAACGTCCAGCGCTGGCATCTGCAAGTCGCGCCCGCACACGCATCGCAGTTTGTTCATTAGATGTCGACACAACTTCGCCTTCTCGATGCACTGTGGCGACGATATCGCCCCGATCATATGGAATTAACAATTCAATCACGGTAGTAAGTGCGCGCATGCGATCACCGATTGCCAGCAACAAATCATTCAATCCTTCACCAGTCAATGCCGAAAACCCAACTGCACCACGATGTTCATAAACAAGTCGTTTTGCTTCGTCTGGATTGAGATCAGACTTATTAATTACCAATAGTTCAGGAACTTTATCTGCTCCGATTTCTTCGAGAACTTCACGCACGGCAATTATCTGTCCATTTGGATCAACTGCCGAAGCATCTACAACATGCACAAGTAAATCGCTCGATACTGCAACTTCGAGAGTGCTTTTGAACGCTTCAATTAGGCCGTGCGGCAATCGGCGCACGAAACCTACCGTGTCTGAAAGTAAGACTGGTTCGCCACCAGGTAGTGCGAGCCTGCGGGTTGTCGGATCAAGAGTTGCGAATAATCGGTTTTCAACAAGCACACCAGCGCTCGTCAAACGATTGAGGATTGCCGACTTACCAGCATTTGTGTAGCCGACAATTGCGACAGCGCCAAGACCACTGCGTTCACGACCCTTGCGTTGTTCTTGCCGTGTCTTTTGAAGATTGTCGAGCTCACGATCAAGCCGACTAATTCTTTCACTAATACGACGACGATCAACTTCAAGTTTTGTTTCACCAGGTCCGCGAGATCCGATACCGCCAGCTTGTTGTGACAAGCCCGCTTTCGCACCACGCCGAATTCTCGGTAAGCGGTAGCGCAACAGTGCTAGTTCGACTTGTGCTTTACCTTCGAGTGTGTGCGCATTCTGCGCAAAAATATCGAGAATTACTGCAGTGCGATCAAGTGCTGTTCGACCTAATAGTTTTTCTAAATTAAATTGCTGACCTGGTGAGAGTTCATTGTCAAAAACAACCGTGTCTGAGTCGAGCGCAAGACAAAGTTCTTTTAGTTCTTCGGCTTTGCCTTTGCCGATGTAAAAAGCGCTGTCGGGTGCATCGCGACGCTGAGTAATTCGAGCAACCTCTTGAGCGCCTGCGGTATCAATCAGTTGCGCAAGTTCATCCAACGATTCTTGAGTTTCATCGTCTGTCCGATCAGACATCGTGACTGCAACCAAAATAATTCGCTCGCGAATACCTCGCGAAATGAGTGTTGAGCCGAGCGCCTCCTGATAGGGATTATTCACAGAACTAACTCAAGATTGTGGCGCGAAGAAAAATTTGCAGGGCCGATCAGTGTGACATGACCCCTCTGTGGATGGTTCAACCGCACACTGGCATCGCCACCTGGCTGATGCACGATAACTTCACGCACCGAGGCAGGTACAAGTCCCCACTTGCTCGCTGCCCATGCGCTGGCGCAGGCACCAGTGCCACACGCTTGTGTGATGCCTGCACCCCGTTCGTGCACGCGCATCGTAATTGCATCGCTCTCTGGACCTGGCTCGACGATCTCAAGGTTGACTTGCGAAATCTTTCGACCAATTTCTAATAAGTTGACAACTGCGACATCTTCAACTCCGACCACCGAGTGCGGGTTGCCAACCGATAAGTGCATTACTGGTCGATTTGGATCACTGCCAATCGTTGACCAGTTTTCTGGTTCGGAAATAGTTTCAATTTTTCCCATGTCAACACTTGCCCTTACCTCATCTTGCGACACGGGTTCAACGTCTACAACGCGAATACCAGCATCAGTTACAACCGTGTATGACACTGACTCGCTGTATCCATCTGCATCAAAAGCTGCCTGAGCCAAACAACGAATACCGTTGCCACTCATCTCGGCACGCGATCCATCTTGATTAAAAAGTTGCATCTCAAGTTTGAACTCTTTGTGGCGAGTCAGCAACAGTAATCCGTCAGCACCAACACCATCTTGCCGATCGCACCACTGCTGGGCCATATTTGACCAATCAATTTTTGTCGAGTCTAAATTTGGTTCGGCAGCTAGTTGCGCAACATCAAGTACCAAAAATTCATTTCCGAGACCGTGGTGCTTGGTGACGACAACTTGCATGATGTGTGATGTCTAGCGTAAATGCTTAGCGATTATCGGCACAATTTCTGCAACTGGGTCTGAACTGATAGAAATCCACTTAATTCGCGGGTCGCGCCTGAACCAGCGCTCTTGGCGCACAGCGAATTGGCGCGTGTGAATGATCGTCTCATCAACTGCTTGATCAAGGCTCATTTTGCCGTCTAAATGAACAAGCAACTCTTTATAACCCAGAGCCTGGGCAGCCGTTCGCGACAACCCATTTTTCGAGTTACGCAGTGCAGTTACTTCGGCAAGTAAACCTTCTTCCATCATTGCGTAGACACGATCAGCAACTCGTTGGGCAAGCCGATCACGACTCCAGCGCAGGCCGATCTGAATCACGCCGTTCTCGGGGTATGCACTTGTGCCCGGCCCAAAACTGCTGAATGGTTTTCCACTGCCAATACAAACTTCAAGTGCGCGAATGATTCGACGACGATTTGAGCGCTCAACTTTTTGTGCCGCATCTGGATCTAATTCTGTTAGTTGAGTAAAGAGCGCTTCAGTATTGGTTTGCTGTTCAAGAGTTGCGCGCGTTTCAGGAAACTCTCCTGGTAGAACCAAATCATCAATCACTGCAGTCAAATACAAACC
>CAMCUE010000102.1 GCA_945878705.1 Ferrithrix thermotolerans DSM 19514
GATACCTTGCGGTTTAAAGATTCCGCCGTTGGCTGTCAACAAATCTGCGCGCTCCATGCCATCTTTGCGTGGCATCGCACCAATCAACAACGCAATGTCTGTGTCACCGAAAGCAACATTTGCGTCGTCAGTTGTGATCACATCAACGAGTGGCGCATAGGCGCAGTCGTCAAGTTCCATTTTCACGCCGCTGAGCGCACCAAGCGCTGGCGTTACTTCAAGTAGTTGCAAAATTACTGGCGTATCTGGCCCAAGCATTTGCCCAGATGCGATACGAAATAAAATTCCATATCCGATTTGTCCGGCGGCTCCTGTAACTGTTATTCGAACTGGTGTAGTCATAGCGATCAAGCCTACGGTAAAAGTTAAAGTCGTCCAATTGCTTGCATCATTAAATCTGCATATACCTTTTGTCCCTCAAAACGAATGTGCGTCTTATCTTCGTAGAGATACTCAGGGTGGGCATTTGCCACTGCATTCCAGTCAAACACTTTGACATTCTCAAAACGTGCTGGCATTGCATTCAGCAGTAGGTTATTTGAATTCTGGCGAGCCTCTTCAGGCACATGAACATTGACGAACAGCACAAGTGGTACATCTTTGAGCGGCACCATAATTTCGTTGAGAGTTAATTCGTCAACCGTGTTATTCGTACCGAGGTGAATGATCACCACCGAGCCCAGACGATTTATTGATTTCATATAGTTAGCGATCTCAAGTGCCTGGCGAAATGGACGACTCTTTAGCGCATCAACTGTGACACCACGCTGGGTCAGCACATTGGCCGCGCCAAGCATCACAGAATCACCGATTGCCAAAATGTCAATTGCTTGTCCGTCAAGAGACCCCGGGGCTACTGGTGTTTGCCCGAGAATTGTTGTGCCCGAAATAACCATCTGTGGCACAGTTGTACTTGAATTAAGTAGGTTGACAACATTTTGTTGATTGTCTGTCAGGTTTTGAGCGATTTCGTCAAGTTGCACGGTGGCCGTTGCCAAGCTGACGACACCAAACACAGGTAACAATGCGAACACTGCCGACAGCAGAATTGTGCGCTGTCGCTTTGCAATGTCGATGCCATGGACAGGCCTTCTAAAATTTCGCCACCATTGCGAAATTGCACCGTGTCGAACCGGTGTTTCGATAAACCTAAAACTCAGTTCAGTAAGCCCGAGAGCGATGATTACTAAAGCACCGAACTCATACGCTGTTAAACCCTTGCCGGCGAAACGACGATAGAACTGAAACACTGGCCAATGAAATAAATAGAAGCCATACGACCGGCGTCCGAGCCACACGAACACGGGGTTGCCTAGAGTACGCGAAATGAACTGTGACGACGGATGAACCGCAGCGGCGATGACCGCAACGCTGGCAAGGTCTACAGCGAAAAATCCGCCCCGAAACAAGAAGTCATAACCAACTGTGCCAGCATCAGTTCCTTCAATCACGGTGTGAAATTTGAACATCATTACAACGATTGCAATGATTCCGCCGAGCCCAATTAGGTCGAAGATGCTTCCTTGTGCGCCGGCGTGAGATCTTTTAATCAACCATGGTCGCCACCAAATTGCTAGAGCAGCACCGAGCAGCAGACCACCCGAACGCGAAAGCGTGCCGAGAAACAAAAAATCAATGCGCGAAACAGAGTGACCAAAAAGCGACATGAACTGTTGTGGAGTTTGGTCAATTGTCGAAATTGTGCCCGACCGATATGTCATTGCCAAATAGATAGCCACAGCGACCGAAAGACCAAAAAACAAAAGACCGACCCCTGGCAATTTGCGTTTACCGAGTTTGGTGACGATCAACATCACAAGTGGCCAGACTAAATAGAACTGTTCTTCAACTGCAAGCGACCACAAATGACGTAACGGTACAAATTCGAATGATGTGAAATAACTTGTTCCGCCCCAAATCTGAAACCAATTGAAGCCGTACAGCACAGCAGCAACTACATCACCGCGCAGAGTGCCAAGCATTTCTCGTTGAAACAACGAGGCGAACACGATTACTCCGATCAACAACACCCAAAGCGCAGGCAGCAACCGTCTTGCCCGACGCATCCAGAATTGCCTCAAATTAACTGAACCATTTCTTTCGTTCTCGGCGAGAAGTAATAGCGTGATTAAATATCCGCTGATCACAAAGAAAACTTCAACGCCAAGAAACCCGCCAGGCAACCAAAGTTTGTTGGCGTGATAGATAATCACCGCGATCACCGAAAGGGCGCGAATGCCATCTAACGATGGAATGTATGTCAAGAGTTCGGGGCGTTTGTTCATCAGTTAATGCTTCTTTGCGACTCTAGATTCTAGACGAATAACTCATTGGCGAACGCAGGTCTAAAGTGCCAAAACTATTTGAGACATTAATTCACAAGCCTCAGTTGGATTCAAACCGATCATCACACCAGCATTTCGCAACGCATCCATCTTGCCTTGTGCGGTGCCTTTGCCGCCCGAGACAATCGCCCCAGCGTGACCCATTTTTTTTCCAGCTGGTGCTGTGACACCTGCGATATAAGCGCTCATCGGCTTTGTCACATGATTCGTGATGAACTCTGCAGCTTCTTCTTCGGCAGTGCCACCAATTTCTCCGATCATAATTATTGCGTGCGTCTCTGGATCAGATTGAAACTCGGCCAGACAATCAACGAACGAGGTGCCAGGTACTGGATCGCCACCAATGCCAACACAAGTTGACACACCAATATTTAATTGTTTTAGTTCGTATAGCGCTTGATAAGTAAGTGTGCCCGAACGCGAAACGATGCCAACATTTGGCCCAGTCTTAGTTGGTAGCGCTGCTATCTCTCCCGCAGTAATACCAATATTGCATTTGCCTGGGCTTATGATGCCAGGGCAGTTCGGCCCAAGTAACCGTGCCTTTGGAAAATCGCGTTGCAAAGTTGCAAACACTCGCGCTTCGTCTTGGGCTGGCACACCTTCGGTAATGCAAACGATCAAACCGATCCCGGCGCGAGCGGCTTCAAGAATTGCTGCGGGCGCGGCCTTCGGCGGCACGGCGATGAACGATGCGGTTGCTTGCGTTGCTGCGACGGCTGCGTCAACGCTGTCGTAAATAGGTATGCCTTCAACATCTTGACCGGCTTTACCTGGGGTTACACCGGCGACGACTTGCGTGCCATAGTCACGATTGCGTAAACCGTGAAACCGTCCTTGGCCGCCAGTTAGGCCTTGTACTAAAACCTTTGTATTTTCGTTGACGAAAATTGCCATGTTGCTAGTTCTTTCCTGCGAGATCGACTGCAACACGAGCAGCATCAAGCATTGTTGACCGCGACATTAACCGTGACTCGTCAATGCCAGCATTTGCAATGATCGCGCGGCCTTCGATGGCGTTTGTGCCGTCCAGGCGAATCACGATCGGTGCACGCAGTTTGACGCGTTTCATTGCTTCGACGATGCCTTTGGCGACTTCGTCACCCCGTGTGATGCCACCGAAAATATTAATGAAAATACTTTTCACTTTCGTGTCCGAGTTGATCACTTCGAGCGCCGCAGTCATAAGCTCGGCGTTCGCGCCACCACCGATATCTAAAAAGTTTGCGGCTCTACCGCCGACTTGATTGACAACATCAAGCGTGCTCATCGCTAAACCTGCGCCATTGGCGATGATGCCAACTGTGCCGTCAAGTCCGATGTATTGCAGATTTTTTTCGCGGGCGAGTTTCTCGCGCTCATCAAGCTCTTCTGTCGCGCGATATTCGTCCCACTCTGGATGTCGAAATGCTGCGTTATCGTCAAGCGTCACTTTGGCATCAAGTGCATGCACTTCGCCGTTTGGTTTTAAAATCAGTGGATTAATTTCAGCCAGATCACAATCACCTTTTGTGAAGCACTCATAGAGTTTGACGAGCATCGCCGCAACGCCGTCGATTGCTTTTTGCGAAATTCGCGCGTCAACAACTGCGCGTTGAGCAGTTTCAAGACTCAAGCCTTCAATCGGGTTGACATATAACTTGACGATTGCAGTTGGGTCGGTGACCGCAACTTGCTCAATCTCGACTCCACCTTGTGCTGAGAGCATTAATAGATGTCGCTTGGCAGAGCGGTCGAGTGTGAACGATGCGTAATATTCTTCGGCGATACCTGATGCATGTTCAACCCAAATGCGTTTGACAACATGACCTTTGATATCCATGCCCAAGATGTTGCTCGCGTGCGTGCGAACTTCATCGGCATTGTTTGCGAGTTTGATTCCGCCGGCTTTGCCGCGGCCACCGACTTGCACTTGAGCTTTAATCACAACTGGGTATTGCGCCAGTTCGGCCTGTTTCACTGCCTCATCAACGGTTAATGCAACACCACCAGCAGACACAGCAATGTCATAGCGCGCGAAATATTGTTTGCCTTGATATTCAAATAAATCCACGAACTTCCTTGTTTAACTTTGCCTAGTTGGTGCTTGAGTCAAGCGCCAACTCTAACCATTTTGCGATTTCGTTAAGCGACGAACCTGGTCCGAAAATTTCACCAACACCCTGTTGTTTGAGCGTGGCTATGTCTTCAAGTGGAATAACCCCGCCGCCAAAAATTAATACATCGCCAAGTTTTCGAGTTCGCAACTCTTCCATCACACGAGGAAACAAAGTCAAATGGGCCCCTGAAAGTAGCGACAAACCAATCGCATCGGCATCTTCTTGTAGCACCGTTTCGGCGATCTGCTCGGGGGTTTGGTGCAAACCCGTATAAATGACCTCAAATCCGTGATCACGCAGAGCCCGGGTGATCGTTTTGGCACCCCGATCATGACCATCTAGGCCAGGTTTTGCGACAACAACTCGATAATTTCGTTTCACGACTTATTAACCTTACGACATGAAACGAGTCGAATTCACATCGCCAATTTCACGAGCGATCATGCCAAGTGTTGGCGGTATCGCAGGTTTCGCATGGCTCTTTGGGGTGACATGGATTTTGGCGAGCACATCAACTAAAAATCGTCAGAACCGACCCCAGACGA
>CAMCUE010000103.1 GCA_945878705.1 Ferrithrix thermotolerans DSM 19514
AATTTTTGCACCTGGTAATACGACTACACCGTGACCGAGCCATGAGCCATCGCCGATTGTGACTGCCCGCTCTGGTTGGGACTGCTCTGAAATCGGTCGTGAGACATCCTCATATCCATGACTCTGATCAGTGATGTAAACATGGTGACCCGTCCAAACATCGTTGCCGATAACTATTGACAAGTGTCCAACTATTCCTGAGCCGCGACCGATCAAACATCGATCACCGATTTTCACTACGGGGTTAGTCAAGCATTTTTGGCCTGGCATCATGCCGGCAGATAATGCAACATGTTCGCCGATCATTGTTTTTACTCCGATGTGGATATAATTTTCGTTGAAAATAGTAGTTGTCGGAAACAAAATAATTGAACCCTCACCAAAACTCCCAAATCGTTTACCGCGAACACTTGTCGGGCCGATCGCTGCATTGATAGATATCCATTTCCATAATTTTGAGAGCGCATCTGAGCGCCAATTTGAAAATCTCCTAATGCGCATAGAGATATCGTACTTAAGATTCACTAACCTGATCTAGTGGCGACAATTTTAAATTCTTCAGGCCAATTTTGCGGCAACGATCTAGACGATGAGATAAGTGAGTTTCTCGGAATTCAATTTGCGACTGCAGAAAGATTCGCCGAGCCGAAAGATGTTTTAACCTATAAAGATTTGGTAAATGCGCAAAATTTTGGAGCCCAGTCTCCACAAGTGCCAGGTTTCATGGAAGAAATTCTTCAAACTAAGACAATGCCTGTTGATGAGAATTGTCTTTACTTAAATGTCTGGACACCGAGAACTAGCGAGTCGTCAGTAACGAAATTAAAGCCAGTTTTATTTTGGATTCATGGTGGTGCTTATACGAACGGTACGGCCGCTACAAGTTGGTATAACGGCGCATCACTAGTTCGTCGTGGCGATGTAGTTGTAGTCTCAATTAATTATCGACTTGGTCCATTTGGCTTTCTAGGAGACAATAATTTAGGAACGTTAGATCAGATCAGCGCCTTGAGATGGGTACAACGAAATATCTCAGCGTTTGGTGGCGACCCATCGAATGTGACCATTTTTGGCGAATCAGCTGGAGGAAGCAGCGTTGTTGCATTGACTGCTTCTCCGTTAACGACAGGACTGATTACAAAAGCGTGGGCGATGAGCCCGTCACTAAGACAGCTGCGTACAAAAGATCAAGCAAATGTAGCGTTAGAGCAGTATTTGAATTCTGCAGAATGCAAATCAATAGATGAATTGCGCGGTCTGACTGTTGCGCAGATGATTGATGCAACCGCTAAGTTTTTCGTTGATTTAGATAACTATATTTCCACTTTTACACCGACTGTTGGTGGTGCCGGCTTGCCACTAGATATCTACAGAGCCTCGGCGGATTCCGGAATTCCACTCGTCGTTGGTACCAATCACGATGAGAATCGCCTGTGGTCGGTATTTCATCCAGAGAGCCTCACCATAACCAATGACGCTGCATTGATTTTTTATGAGAATGTGTTTGGCAGCGATGCAAAGCGAGTTTGGGATATTTACTCAAGGCACCGTGATAACCATTCTTTGTCGCAAATGGTTGCTGCGTTTCAAACTGACGAAAACTTTAGGGCTCCAGCATGGGAGTTGTGCGAAACCAGATCAAACGGCAATTCCCCTTCATGGATGTACTGGTTCACCTGGTGTACGCCAGTGTTTGATGGTGCGTTCGGAAGTTGCCACGCGCTAGATCTTCCTTTTATGTTTGACAACTTAAATGCTTCAAATGTTGAACTATTCACCGGAGACAACCCAAATCGCCAACAGATCGCAGATCATCTTTCGACTGAAGTCTTGGCCTTTGCCAAATCTGGAGAAGTGTCATGGCCGAAGTATGAGACGCAAAACCGTTCAACGCTAAAGATTGACTTAGACACTGAACTCCTAACAGATCCCGAACCAGAGTTGCGAGAACTTTGGACAACAGTGAGGTGAGTTCATTTTGGCTTGACTCAATTGCACAACATCGTGTCAAGCGAGAATCTCTCGAAGAAAATATTGATGTTGATGTCGCGATAGTTGGTGGCGGATACAGCGGTCTTTGGTCTGCCTACTATTTGAAGCTTTTGCAAAACGATCTTCGTATTGCAGTTATTGAGTCAGATCATGTTGGCTTTGGTGCGAGTGGTCGAAATGGAGGGTGGTGCAGCGGATTTTTGCCAGTCACGCTGAGCGACCTAGACCGTGAACATGGACGAGACGCTGCTATAAATATGTACCGCGAGAGTTTTCGCACTCTTGACGAAATTGAAACTGTCTTAGCGAACGAAGACATTGACTGTGATTATCACCGCGGTGGCACAATTCAAGGAGCCACGAATTTGGTGCAACAAAAGCGCATTGTTGACGAAGTTGCCGAAATGAAATCATATGGATTCACCGAAAGTGACACACGACTACTGACGACCAACGAGTGTTTATCAAAAATTAGTATTCAGGGCCTCTTTTCGTCTAGTTATACCCCACACTGCGCTGCAATTCACCCAGCAAAACTGGCATTTGGCTTGGCGAGAGCCGTTGAAAAACGCGGAGTGAAAATTTATGAAAATTCTCGAGTAATCAAAATTGGCTCTCAGTGTGTTGAATTGCAAAATACAAAAGTGCGTTGTCAGATTGTCGTTCGCGCAACGGAGGGTTTTACATCGCAACTAAAACATCACCGACGAACGCTTGCACCACTGTATTCATACATGGTTGTCACCGAACCGTTAACGGATTCGCAACGAGCAGAAATTGGCTGGTTAAATCGCGAGACTTATCACGATGCTCGGAACATGATTATCTATGTACAGATTACAAAAGATGGCCGAATTGCATTTGGTGGTCGAGGTGCGCCGTACCACTTTGGCTCAAGAGTGAAACCTGCATTCGATACCCACGAAGTTATTCATAAAAGAATTATTGAGTCGATGCATCAAGTCTTTCCGGTTACTAAATCACTTGAGATCACTAAGTGCTGGGGTGGACCCCTTGGCGTTCCACGCAATTGGCATCCATCGGTAAATTATGATGCCAAAACAGGTCTTGCGTCGTTGGGTGGCTATGTCGGCGATGGTGTTTCCTCAACGAATTTAGCGGCGCGAACACTCGCCCACTTGATAATCAACGATTCGCATCCACTCACAAAACTGCCATGGGTCAACTATTTATCGCGTCAGTGGGAGCCTGAGCCGATGCGTTATTTCGGTATCAATGGCTTACTAAAACTTTCTGCAGGCATTGATAGGCACGAATCCTCAACGAACAAGCCCGATAAAATTCGGGCCAAGATTCTTGATATCTTCTTATGAAAACTAGAAACAGGTCCTGAGATGATGACGCAACCGAAAAATTTAGAAGGTTCACCAAAAGAACTTGCAGGACAAATTGCAATTGTGACTGGTTCTTCCTCTGGAATTGGTGAAGAGATTGCTCGTCGCTTGAGTGGCCTAGGTGCAACTGTTGTTGTGAATTCGTCCTCGTCAATTGAAGCAGGTCAAAAGGTTGCTGAGTCTCTGGAGAATAATTCAATTTATGTACAAGCCGATATTGCTGATAAACAATCAGGACAGAAACTAATTGATACGACAATAGCGAACTTCGGCAGATTGGATATCTTGATCAATAACGCTGGGTGGACAACTCTCGTAGCGCATCATGATCTCGATGCATTGACTGACGAAATTTTCGCCAAAACTTTTGATGTGAATGTTTTCGGTACATGGTCGTTGACAAAAGCAGCAATGCCGTTCTTGTCAAAAAGTACTGATGGCAATGTTGTAAATATCACATCGATTGCTGGCGTGCGGCCAGTTGGCAGTTCGATCGCCTACGCCATGACAAAAGCCGCTTTAAATCACATGACTTTATTACTGGCAAAGTCATGCGGCCCAGTGCGGGTAAACGCTGTCGCACCAGGATTAGTCGAAACCCCGTGGACAAAAGATTGGCAAAACCAACACGACAATGTTGCAAAGATCGCACCACTGCGACGGTCTGCAACTCCGCACGATTGTGCGCAAGCAACGATCGCTCTAATCCGAAACAAATATGCAACCGGGCAGATTCTCGTAATTGATGGTGGATTAACCCTGGTTATTTAAGCAATTCATTAATATTTACTGCACGGCCTAGTTCAATGCTCAGATGAGCAGCCTGCCCTATTGCCACTGAGCGCAAACCGTCGTGTAAAGTAACTTCTGATTTACCGTTTTCACGGATTGCTTTTTGCATTGCGAGGTGCTCAAGATATGAAGCACCCGCATGAAAGCCAGCAACGACTCCTTCGGGTTGTGCAACGATGAAATCTTCCACGCCGTTCGCACCAGATTCTCGCCTGCCGATTCGAACTAAAGAATCTGTGATCAAAGCTTCAATCTTTGCGGTACTTCCGACCACGCAGATTTCTTGTTCATTCTTAGAACCTTCGGCAAACATTGATAAATCGAGCATTCCGCGGATTCCATTTTTGTAATCAACTATCACGAAAGCGTTATCTAAAATGTCAGATTTTTGACCATCGTATATCTCATCAAGGTGATTGACATCTTGATCGCCCGAGGCGTAGACGCGAACAGCCTCCGATCCAGCAATTAGATTCATTACATCAAAAAAGTGACAACACTTTTCGACGAGTGTGCCGCCGGTGTTTTTACTGAATCGATTCCAGTTGTCGATTTTGTTCAAGAAAGGAAATCGGTGTTCACGGATCGAAATCATTTTCACATCGCCGCAGGTACCACTTTGTATTTCGGTCAAAAGTCGCGCCGTCGGGGCCATATATCGATATTCAAGGCCCACCCAAACAACTCGTCCATCACAGTGTGTTGTTTGCTCTTGTGAGATCGCAAGTTCGCATTCGGCAACAGTTAAACAAAGCGGTTTCTCGACAAGCACATGAACGCCGCTTACCAGCACATCGTTAAGAATCGAAGAATGCA
>CAMCUE010000104.1 GCA_945878705.1 Ferrithrix thermotolerans DSM 19514
CAATTCGTCGCCAACACGTTTGTTGCTCGCCTTGCCAAAACAGTAGGGCAACGTGTAAGTCGTGCGCGCAACAATCGTCGGCAATAAGCGGTTGATATCCAAAGAACAAAACCAAACACCAGGCACGCCATTGCGACGCACATAAGTACGAACATTCACCTCAGGAAAAGATCCGAGATACGGCACCGCCGGCAAACCAGGCACCCCGATGCCACGCATTGAAAACGGAATAAGTCCGACCCACGCTGAACCTTCGCAAACATCAACTTCAAGACCCGGCGGCAAAATGCGTGCAACTTCTTCAACTTTGTAGCGATAGTGAATGTATGCGAGGTCGTACCATCCCTGTTTCATCACCGCGCGCCGCACGGGTTGCGGACAATCTTGGGCGTAGCTCACGAAACTAAATCTTCGTGACTGACTGGCAAAGCATTACAACACAAACTGATGCGCGCAACGACCACGCGATCGTGCGCGGCCAATTCGTTGTAACTAATCGTCGCCCGACGTATGCAGTCGGGTTCGCCGCCATTTTGGCGTGCAACGGCACAGAAACAAAAATAGTGCTGCCGAGCGCAACCGCCAATAACACTGCACCAAACCATGGCCAAATAATTTGCACACCTTCTGGTCGACTAATTAGTAGACCCAAAGTTGTGAAACCTTCAACAGCCATCGGTATTGCCAAGACTTGTCCTGTGCGCCGTTGATGGTCAGTCGCAGCATCAATCGCACGATCAACTGGCACACTCGCAAGCAGTGGATAATGCACCCACTGGACGAACCAAATAACACCGGTCATCACACAAGTAGCGACAAAATTCGCAAGCAAAATTAAATTAATCACAAAACAATTCTCGATAAATCACACCGACACGATATCTCAAGAGCCAATTGCAGCGACGCTCGTGATTCCATCAATTCGTTTCGCGCGTAGCCTGAGGGAGATGAATGATTCGCGCCGAAATTCACAACCGGTGGCAAATAGCAAACTTGTTGACACTTTGAACGGCGTTCGTCTGCGTACTGTGACATGGGGTACGCGAGAGACACACACCAAGACGCCGATTGTGCTTGTACACGGACTGGCGTCAAATGCAATGTTGTGGGAAGGCGCCGCACTCGCATTGTGCGCACTCGGACATCTCGTTACCGCAGTTGATCTGCGCGGCCACGGTCTAAGTGACAAACCTGAAACTGGTTATGACATGCAAACTGTGACACAAGATTTAGCCGGACTATTAACTGAAATCCAACGAGATGGTTTTGTTAAACCAATCGTCTGTGGCCAATCGTGGGGCGGCAATGTAGTTGTTGAACTTGCACATAAGTACGCCGAGTTAGTTAGCGGCGTTGTCTGCGTCGATGGCGGATTTCTTGAATTGCAAAATCACTATCCGCAATGGGACGACTGCGCAGAAGCATTACGCCCACCGACAATTGTCGGAACGCGAATAGATGATTTTCAAAACTACATGCAGCGCAGCCACTCTGATTGGCCAGAAACCGGTATCAACGGCGCAATGGCATGCATGGAGCATCTACCCGATGGCACTCTGCGTCCATGGCTAAATCTTGAGCGGCACATGATGGTCTTGCGTGGATTATGGGAGCATCATCCGACACATATATATAGCGAGATTTCGGTGCCAGTGATGTTTGTGCCAGCAGAAGGACCAGGTGGAATCTTCAACGAAACAAAACGCAGTGCCATTGAACACGCCACACAATTAGTGCCCAAGGTCAAGGTTGAATGGTTTAGTCCTGCTGATCATGACTTGCATGCCCAACACCCTGAGCGTTTTGCACAGGTTGTGCATGCAGCGATAACCGACGGATTCTTCTGATGACACTGCCACACATTCTTGCCGTAATGGGATCTGGTGAGACTGCCCCGACGATGGTCACAACACACCGAATGCTTGCGAGCAAACTTCAAAAACCAGCACGCGCGGTGTTACTTGACACTCCGTATGGATTTCAAGAAAATGCACCCGAACTTGCAACCAAGGCCGTCGAATATTTTCAAACAAGCATCAACCTCGAACTTGAAGTTGCAGGGCTCACCGAAATAATCGGTGCTGACGCGCTTGCCGTTGAGCGCGGACTACAAAAAGTTGCAGATGCTGATTATGTATTTGCTGGTCCTGGATCTCCGACATATGCGTTGCGCCAATGGTCTGGCACACCACTCGCAGGTTTACTAAATAAAAAACTTCGTGACGGCGGGATCGTGACTTTTGCGTCGGCAGCCGCGCTGACGCTGGGTCGGTTTACTTTGCCTGTCTACGAAATTTATAAAGTTGGTGAGGACCCACGCTGGTTAGATGGTCTAAATATCCTCGGCGAAATCGGTGTCAATGTTGCACTGATCCCGCATTACAACAATGCCGAAGGCGGACATCACGACACTCGTTTTTGTTATATGGGCGAACGGCGGTTGTCGATGCTTGAACGCGAGATGCCAGCAGATGTTTATGTGCTCGGCGTGGATGAGCACACCGGAATGGTGATCGATCTAGACGCGCAAACCGTAACCGTGGTTGGTAAAGGTGTGGTCACGATTCGTGTTCATGGCGAATCAACGCAGATTGCATCAGGTGAAACTTTTTCTGTGGATCGATTGCGTGATCCGGCACAAGCATCACGACGAGACACAAAACAAATAGCGACGAGTCAGGCAAAAACTTCGTCTATGACAACAGTGAGCGGGACACCTGTGACTGAGGCACCTGCAATTTTTGACACTAATTTGCGTGAAGCAACTGATCGATTAAACCAAGTTTTTTCTGAGGCACTTGCTAATTCAGACGCCGATGGAGCAGCCCGAGCAGCACTTGAATTAGACGACGCGATCGCTGGTTGGTCGGGCGACACCTTGCAGAGTGACGCAACTGATCATGCGCGCGCAGTTTTACGAAGCATGGTCACGCGTTTGGCTGCAGCGGCAACGGGCGGGTTACGCGACCCACGCGACGTATTAGGGCCGTTTGTTCAAGTGTTACTTGACTTGCGCGCTCAGGTGCGAAGCGATAAACGGTTTGATTTATCAGACATCATTCGCGACCGACTAGCCGCAATTAATGTTGAGGTTCGCGACACGCCTGATGGTGCACAGTGGGGATTTCGAACTAGCTAATTAGCGCGCAAATTAAAGATGTCCGAGCGAAGACATCTTGGCACGGTTTCTTGTGCCAGCAATTGCATAGACAACTACGAACACAAAGGCGTCCAGCAAAATTATCGTTGCGCTTGCAGATGTATCTAAGTGATAACTCAAATTCATGCCGACGAAACAAGTTACCGCGCCAATGATCGGTGAGATCCACAACATCCTTGAGAAACTATTTGTAGTCATGCGAGCAGATGCAGCAGGAATCACCAGCAAAGCCGAAATCAAAAGAGTGCCAATCACTCGCATCGTCACCAAAATTGTTAGCGAGATCATCGCCAGCAATACAGCCTCGACCAATGACACGCGCACATTACTAACTTGAGCAACATCGCGATCAAAAGTCGAGAAGAGCAATTTGCGATAACCGAGTACGACTACTGCTAGTCCGAGTAGCGCAACCGACGCGACTGCATAGATATCAACGACTTTCACTCCAAGCACGCTGCCAAACAAAACTGCTTCAATACTTTTTGACGCTTGACCATAGCGATTCATCAATGCGAGCCCGAGTGCAAACGAAGCCGTAGTCACGACGCCAATCGCAGCATCGGCACCAATCACGCGTCGACGAGCAACTCGGGCGATGAGCAAACCAGAAACAATGCCCCAGATACCTGCGCCCAAAAAATAATTCACTTTCATCACCGCGCTGGCTGCGGCTCCACCGAAAACTGCGTGCGATAATCCATGCCCGATATAACTCATGCCACGCAGAATCACGAATACACCGAGCAAACCACACAGCGCACCTGCAATCGTTGCCACCACTAGTCCGTTGCGAAAGAATTGAAACCCGTAGGGTTCGAAAATATCAAGTGCGAGAATCATTTGCCCTCTCCACGCATCGCCACGCGACCGTGATCAATCACGATCGGCATTCCGCCATGTTCAAGAACTTCCATTGGTGCGCCGTAAGTTGCTTCAAGAACTTTTGAAGTAAGTACCTCACGTGGGCTACCGTCAGCGAGAATAGTTTTATTAAAACAAACTAATCGCGGAAGATGAGCCGCCAAACCATTCAAGTCATGCGTCGTTAACAAAATCGTCAGACCCTCGGCATGCAAATCTGCAAGAAGGTGCAAAATCTCATGTCGTGTGCGGACATCGACACCCGCGGTTGGTTCGTCCAAAACCAAAATATCGGGCTGACAAAACATCGCCCGAGCAAGAAACACGCGTTGCTGTTGCCCACCAGATAGTTCGCGAATGTGACGCTGCGCCACATCGGCGATGCCGAGTTTCTCAAGAACTTCTCGCACCGCGGTGCGTTCTTGAATTGTGATTCTTGGCCACCATTTTGTTTTGGTGCGAGTCATCACGATGACTTCTTCAACAGTCACCGGAAAGTACCAGTCAACAGTTTCAATTTGCGGGACATAGCCAATCGTCAGTTCGGGCTGAACAGTGATTGAACCGTGTGCAACTGGTTGCGAACCAATTATTGCTTTGAGCAAAGTTGTTTTGCCCGAACCCGACGGACCGACGATGCCGACAAATTCTCGGCGATTAATATTTAGATATACGTCGTGCAATACAGGTGAGTTTCCATATGTGCACGAAACATGCTCACACGCAATCAACGGACTTTCGTTGTCACTGAGGATACTTTGCCTCATCTTTTACAACGTCCCGTACATCGAGAGATTTCAACGCCGAAGCATCACCGCCTAGCGCCTCAACAATTGTTACAAAATTAAATCGCATCAAACCGAGCCAAGAGTGTTCTTGGTCGCCGGGTTCGCCAATCAAATCA
>CAMCUE010000105.1 GCA_945878705.1 Ferrithrix thermotolerans DSM 19514
CAACCAAAATCGTCTAGCGCAACGGCTATCGCCGAACTTCGTAAACTTGGCCTGCGTCCTATTTTGCTAACTGGAGACAATCATGCAACTGCAGTTGCAATCGCTCAACAAGTTGGCATTGAAGCCGACGATCAACAAGTGATCGCCGGGGTTCTTCCAGACGAAAAAGTTCGCGTTGTCTCAGATCTACAACAACGCGGCTCCGCGGTTGCAATGGTTGGCGACGGAGTGAATGATGCTGCGGCACTAGCCCAGGCAGATGTTGGCATAGCTATGGGAACTGGAACAGATGTTGCGATGCATGCAAGCGATCTGACAATTGTGAGTGGAGATTTAAGATTGGTTGCCGATGCGATTTTGCTCTCACGCGCAACATTACGCACGATTACCGCAAATGTTTTTTGGGCATTTGCATACAACACCGCTGCTATTCCACTTGCGGCGCTCGGATATTTAAATCCGATGTGGGCTGGGTTAGCAATGGCATTTTCAAGTATTTTTGTAGTGACAAACAGTTTGCGATTACGCACAACCAAACTCACACAGCACACCGCGTTCGTACACGCAACTCGCTAATCGCCTTAGCCCGCCAGGCTCGCGCTGTGCGTTCTGCAACTCCATATCGCATAGCGATTGCTGACGCATTTTCGCCACTTGCAACTGCGCGCAAAATCGCAATGTGTTTTGGATTGATCCCTTGCGCCAATGCAACTGCAATTAGTTTGTCTAGGTTTACCTCGTCGTCAAACTCATCTTGTGGTGCAACAAGTAATTCACTAAGTACAAATGGATCAATCGGAATCACTTTGTAACGCTTCGAACGATTGCCATCTACAAATGCGTAATATTCGCTGTCACGCACCAGATTTGCAGCAACCTTATTTGATCGCCGATGCCACGGATATTTTCGAATCACTCCCCATGCGCTGGGCAAAACATCGGCAATTGCTGTATCGATTCCACCTTCAACAATCCGACCGCGGCGTCGTGCAATCGCCAATAGCGGTGGCAAAATTCTTTGTAAAACAATTCGCGCCGCCAACTCGTCACTAGTCGCCTGCTTAACTAATAGCCATAAATATTGATCGCCTTGCGAATCATCTCGAGCGGTATTGAAGCCGGCACGAACTAAAACTTCGTCTAGATGAGTGACTCTCGGGCCCGGCAAAGACCATGAATTAACGATTTCAAGCTCTCTGTTTCGCACACTGATGACTTGCCATTCTCTTATCAATCGCGAAATAGGACTAGCCGGCCTTTGCGCAATGCCTGGGCTCCATACCAGCGCTGGTTGATCTGTCTTTAATTGTTGATGAGTCGTGGTGAGTTGTGTCATGCACAACATCGTGCGAAATAGCACCACCGCGACTCGCCCGTGAAGTCTCACCGAAACTCTCACTAGTAAATAAACACGCTCTATAAATTGCGCACGCCATAATTAGATGATGCGATTTACATTGCCATCTGGCACCCAATGCGAAATTGATAAAACTGTGACTAGTCCGACAATGGGATTAGTTATTGCACCAGATATTTTTGGACTGCGAAAATTATTTGACGACCTTGTTTCGAGATTAGCCAAAGACTGGAATATGGCAGTTTGCGCTGTCGACCCATTTCCTGGTCACACTTTAGGTGCAGAGATTGAGCCTCGATTTGCTGCCGTGCCAACACTCAGTGATCAAACACATTTACGCGATCTACTTCAAGCCGCTGACACACTTGGCACGCCAAGAGTTGGCTTAATGGGTTTTTGTATGGGTGGAATGTATTGCTTTAATTCTGCAGGCGCCGAGAGATTTCAAAAGATTGTTTCTTTCTATGGGATGATAAAACTGCCTGAAGGTTGGCGAAGCACAACACATGCTGAGCCCCTTGATTATTTGCACGCAGGTCATGCTGACCGGGTCTTGGCAATTATCGGCGGAAAAGACCCATACACGCCGGCTGCAGATGTCGCTGAATTAAAAAATGTCGGCGTACGCACCGAAATTTATCCAGATGCTGAGCATGGTTTTGCGCACGATGCTTCGCGACCTGCGCATCGGGCACAAGACGCAATGAGTGCGTTTACTCACGCCCAAAATTGGCTGGTTAATTAGCGCTTGATAGCGCTAATCACAACTAGCTCGCTCGGACGTCAAGTTTTGCGCGTGACAAGATTCGGTATCGGCGATCGTGTTGTTCAAGCCACCCGAGCCTAATAAAACTTGCAATCGCTTTATTCACTCGTTCGCGAGATGCCCCGACCATTCCGGCAAGTTCTTCTTGAGTGATTGGCAAAACAAATTCATCTTTTCCACCTGATAACTCAAGTAGCCGTTTGGCCGTTCGACCAGTTACATCTAAAAATACGCTGTCAGAAAGAACTTCATCCATTATTCGTAACCGCGTGGCTAGCAACTTTGTAACTCCCCACAACATTTTAGGATTCGACTGCAATGCACTACGCACCACCGCGTAAGGAATCTCTAAGAGTGACGACGCCTCAATTGCCCGAGCCATTGCACTTCGCTTGCCGTCATCAAGTAACGCGAGTTCACCAAATAAGTCTCCGCGCTCCATTAGCGCAAGCATGCTCTCACGGCTATCTAATGGGCGGTTACCGATCACAATCGCGATTCGTCCTGACAACACGATGTACATCGACTCTGGAGTATCGTCCTCCTTGAACAGCACATCCCCGCGTTGTAAATTTTTTACTTCGCCCTGTGCTGAAATTAAAGCAAGAACATCAGCGGATGTCTCTGCAAAAAACTCACTATCTGCAAGAAGTTGTTCGTGTGCCATTGACACTTGACGGTACTACCCTAAATGGGCGTGAACACCATGCCAACGCAAAGAGTTGGTGAGAAAATATGGACAATTGTCGTCGCCGCTGGTTCTGGCACCCGATTTGGTGGTGCGAAGCAATTTGAATTAATTAATGATCGTCGAGTAGTCGACTGGGCAGTTGAAACCGCTCGTGCTGCAAGCGATGGTGTAATTGTAGTTTTACCAGCGACACACGCCGAGCGCGAACATGGGGTGGTTGGCGGTGCGTCACGAAGTGCCTCGGTGCGGTGTGGTTTGGCCGCTGTTCCTGCAGATGCAACAATTATTTGTGTCCACGACGCTGCACGGCCATTTGCCTCTGAGTTTTTGTTTGATGAAGTTGTCGACGCGATTTGTGCTGGCGCCGACGGCGCTGTTCCGGGGTTGCCGGTTGTTGACACAATCAAATTTATTTCAAATGAAAACATTGTGATCTCGACGCCGAATCGTGCTCAAGTTGTAGCAGTACAAACACCACAGGCATTTCGTGCGAAAATATTGCGTGAGGCACACTCGACGAATCCAGAAAGTACAGACGATGCAGCTTTGGTCGAGTCAAATGGTGGTCGCGTGGTCGTAGTTCATGGTGACCCACTTAATCGCAAGATGACGACACCAGAAGATATCAACTGGGCTCGCGCAATGACCCGTGGCGAAGTGTAAGGATTCTGTCGTGGCGATGAAAGTTCGAGTTGGACAAGGTTTTGATATTCATAGATTTGTTGATCAAGCAGATACTGATCGCAAACTCATCTTGGGCGGCGTGCACTTTGCTAACGAGCGCGGTCTAATCGGTCATAGCGACGCCGATGTGATTGCCCACGCTGTAAGCGAAGCAATTCTTGGCGCCTGTGGACTCGGAAATATTGGCGAGCACTTTCCAGATACTGACCCGAAATGGAAAAATGTCGACTCATTAATATTGCTTTCGAACGTGGCGAAGATGGCGGTCGAAAATCACTTTGAAATCGGCAATATTGATTGCAGCGTCGTTTGTGAACAACCAAAGATTTCGCTTCATCGAGATGAGATGCAAATAAAACTAAGTTCTGCTGCTGGGGCACCAGTGACTATTAAGGGTCGGCGCGCCGAAGGACTCGGGTCACTTGGCCGCAGTGAAGGAATCGCTTGTTGGGCAGTTGCTGTTGTGACTCAGAATGTTTAATTTTTTGTCATGAGTCAAAATAGAAACAGTCGTCCAAATAAGCGGACTAATCGTCGTAATCCAAATAGTCCAAAGCGAATTGATTTATCTAAGCGTCCAAATCGAACTGGACGAACTGGCCGCTCAACTCAAGGCAGTAATCAACCAGCGCATAAAGAACACGGCCTTGGCGGAGAACAAATTGAGGGTCGCCAAGCTGTGCGAGAACTTCTACTCGGCGCGCGACGCAGAGTTCATGAAATCTGGATCGCCAATGACATCGAGAGCAGTCCGGTGATTGACGATATTTTAGAAATCGCGCGCGATCAACGCATTCAGGTGATGAATGTTTCTCGTCGCGAAATCGAAAGAGAAGCGCGCAGCGAAGCGCCGCAAGGAGTCCTGGCAAAGGCTGCATCACTAGAAGAAACTTTGTTGGCTGATCTACTAAACGCTCCGCGCGATAAAGCACTTTTATTGGTTGCAATAGACGGAGTTACCGACCCAGGAAACCTCGGCGCAATCTTGCGCTGTTGCGACGGTGCTGGCGTTGACGCCGTAATTCTGCCGCGACATCGTGCAGTACATATCACGCCAACAGTTGCAAAAGCAGCAGCGGGAGCCATCGAATATTTAAATATGTGCGTCGTTGGCGGGCTACCAAGCGCACTTTCTGAAATGAAATCAGCCGGAGTTGTAATCGTCGGACTAGACGACTCTGCAGAGAAAAGTATTTTCGATCTTGGAGCGATCGCCACTGATTCAATCTGTGTAGTTCTCGGCGCTGAAGGACCAGGCCTGTCAAGACTTGTGCGCGAAAGGTGCGACTCACTGGCAAATATTCCAATGCTTGGATCACTATCCTCGCTGAATGTTTCTGTTGCCGCAGCGTTGGCAACCTATGAAATCGTTCGAACTAGAAGCGTGACTAAGTGAAATCAGTTCGGCCAAAA
>CAMCUE010000106.1 GCA_945878705.1 Ferrithrix thermotolerans DSM 19514
GTAAAACTAACTCGCAAAAACTAACTAGCTGTTTTGCCGGCTTTGAAGTAGATCGCAATTACAACAAGTGGCGCGTAAGCAACAGCCACTCCAATGATTGGTTGCATTTGTTGGTCAACAACCAGCCAAGCAATTGGTGCAAGCCAAAAAATATTAATCGCCGCAATGCCCAAAGAGACCTTCAAATGTTGGCTTGAATTAGTTGCTAAATGTTGATAGGCGTGTGAGCGATGGGCAAGATACACGCGTTGTCTCGTGATTAGTCTGCGAACTAAAGTCACTGTTGCATCAACGATAAAAACTCCAAGCAAAATGATCCACGCCCAAGTAAATAGAGGCTCAGTTTTGGCGATGACTAATGACATCGTGCCGACAGTGAAACCGATGTAACCGCTGCCAATGTCTCCAAGAAAAATTTTTGCTGGTGGCCAATTGAAATACAAAAAACCAAGCACAGCGCTAGCAAGAAGCATTGGCATTTGCCATTGGTCGCCAGCGGTTCGATTAATTAGTAAAACCGAAATAATTACACAACTACTCAAAGTTTCAATGCCGGTAATTGAGTCAATGCCATCCATGAAGTTGAAAAGATTTAATAACCAAACTAGATAAATGACTGCGATCAAATTGCCCAATAAACCAAGGTTGAGCGTTTCGCCAAAAATTGGCATGGGTGGAAGGCCACCCAAAATATAAACAGCAATTAAGCCCGCAACAATATGAGCAAGCAGCCTGATGCGAGCAGCAGTCACTTTTCCAAGATCATCTAAGTAGCCAACAATCGCGACCAGCAAACCTGGGAGAAAAATGGCGACAAATATTTCCGGTTTAAGGTCGCCACGAATCAGCAGAACTATTAATCCAAAGGTGAAGGCGATGACGACTGCGAGCCCTGCACCCCGCGGAGTTGGTTGATTATGCGAACTGCGCTCATTTGGAATATCAAATTGATTGCGTTTAATCGCTGTTCGTCGCACAAAACTCGTGATAAAAAAGCTCAAAATAAGCGTGACTGAAACTATCAATAGCATCATTTCGTTTCCGATTTATACCACGCAACTGTCTGCTCAAGTTCTTGTTTTGTCGTAAATGGTGGAGACCAGTTAAGTGTTTGACAGGTTTGCGAAATGTCGACTTGAAACGAACCACAAAGTTGTTCATAGACTCTCGGGCGCCCGATGAGTTGGCTGGCCAACCGTAAACCTAGGCGAGGAAACGCAACAAGGCGAGATTTTCTATTCATCACCGAAGCAAGAGTTCGTAGAAGTTCAGTCGTTGAAAGATCGTAATTATCGGAAACATGAAATATTTGATTTCGTGATTTGACATTGCTGATACAAGTTTCAATTAAATCAACCAAATTTCTGATGCCGACAAAACTGCGCAGATTTTGAGTATTCGCAAGCGGCAAGAGTCGTTGATCGTCGACCCATTTAATCATGGATAGAAAATTCGCTTTTACTCTTGGTCCATAAACAAGTGGTGGTCTGATAATCGTGAATTCAAGATTGCTACGACTACAAACACTTTGCAACTCTGTTTCTGCTTGTGCTTTCGAAAGCGAATATGGATCTATGGCATTGATTGAATCGTCATTTTTGAATTTGGTATCTCGACTGGTTGAACTTCCGAGTACTTTGGCCGTACTCATAAATATGAAGTGCTTTTTATCAGTTAGCGAAAGTCGCTGAGAAAGCAGAGCTGTCAGCGCAGAGTTAGTTGCAAGATATAAGTCGCGTTGAGAATTGGATCTATCGGTAGTGACATGTGCTCGTGCTGCTAGGTGAATTAGTACATCGCACTGATCAACTGCTTGGTGCCATTGCGAATTATTAGCGCTAACTCGTCGTGCGTCAATAACCGTGACATCGTGTGCTCGCTGAAGTTTTGGCACGAGGTGAGAGCCGATGAAGCCTGTTGCGCCTGTGACTAGAACTTTCATGCTGTTTGAAATGAATCGTAAATGGTTTGTGTTTGATGAATAATGATCGCGTTGGCAAATTCAAGTTCGGCTTTAAGCCTGTTGGTCATGCCCATTTTTTCACGAAGAATCGGATTTGCAATAAGTTTGTCAATTGCAATTGCAAGTGATTTGGGGTCTTGAGGCGGCACCAAAAAGCCGTTGACTCCTTCGGTTACTACTTCGCGACAACCCGGCACATCGGTTGTCACGATGGGTCGACCCGCTGCTGCCGCTTCAATCAGTGACTTTGGCAAGCCTTCGCGATAGGAGGGAAGGCAAGCGATGTGACATGAAGTCAGCAATTCTGCAACATCAGTCCGTGCTCCAAGCCAGTTAACACTGCCGTCTTGGTTCCAATTTTCTAGTTGTTTGCGGCTGATGGATGTCGGATTGCCTTGATCGGCTTCTCCGACAAGCAAAAATTGAACTTCACTTTTCGTTTCGTTAATTAGTCGTGCCGCCTGAACAAACTCTTCAACTCCTTTATCTCGCAGCATTCTTGAAACCATAATCACTTTTATTGGTGCGGGCGGTTGTTGCTGATAAGAAAATTTCTCTAGATCTACTCCGGCTCCTTTAATCAGCGCAATTGATTCTCGCTTGACAAATTTTCCGGCGACTAGATTGTTCAGATCATCGTTGTTCTCGATAATCACTTTAGTATTTTGATGATTTAATACGTATCGAATTAATGAGTTAACAAACGGTCGCAGTAGCCGTGCTTGCTTCTCGGTCGATGTAAAAACATATCCCATTCCAACAAGGGCGTTTACAACATTTTGCACTCTGGCAAATTGCGCGGCAATTGAACCAAGCACTACTGGCTTAAGTGCAATATTGTGAATTATGTCGGGTTTCAACTGGCGAAAGATTTTGCGTAGTTGAAGAATCGTAAGAATCTCTTTGAGCGGGTTTAGTCCGCGCCGAGCAAACTCAATATTTCTAAAAGATAGTCCGAGTGTTTCAAGTTGCTTCGCAGTTTCTCGACTTCGTGTTACAACTGTTACCCGGTATCCACATGCAAGTGCAGCCAGAGAGCGATCTAAAAAATGTGAAGCAAAGAACCAGTCTTCGGTTATGACATAAACCAAGTGGCGATTTTGTTGCTGAATATTGGCTAGTTCTTCCATGATTCAATTTCGTATCTGGTCGGTTGATCTGTGGTGTCACCGATCTTTCGTTGCTGGATGCCTAAAAGAGCCAGGACACCCATGATTGAGAGAAACGGCAAGTTTTGGCGAGACGAGTTGAAGCTAGTCTGCGTGGCTAGTCCAAGAAAGAATACGAAAGAGATATAAACCTGAATTCTCATCGCCGTGTGTTTAAGGTTTCGATTTAGCAAAGTAAAAATAAATAAAGTTGGAATCAAAAAAGTATCAATGAAAAATAGGCGCAGAGTCAATAACTGACCGACAGTCATCTTGACAATGTCGTTTCCAAATGTGAGAAATTGAAGTCCGATAATATTTGCAAAGAATCTCCACCACGCTTGTTGAACAAAAATAACTGGCGATTTGTAATTAAGTTTGTACTTAATTAGTCCGCCGATTGCATATCCATAACCGCCAGCGAAAAAGCCCCCAACCGTAAGTGTGATAACTGCGAGTGGCATTCGTTTTAGGGGGTGTCGCACCAACCACAGATTTATAAGCCAACCGAAAAATAGCGCAACCGTGAGGTGGGGGCGAAGCAACGCGGAAACACCAAGTGCAAAAAAACGTAGTGACGAAGATTTACCAAGAAAGAAATATGAGACGCAGAGCACAATTTCTAAGTCACGAAGCCCGAGCACCGATAAAAAAATAAATAGCGGCCCACAGAACAAAATTGCATGCCATAATTTAATTCTCAGCCCCTGCTCCGAGATGAAATCGGTACAAACCCTGTAAGTGAATAGCAGACAGATTGCCTGGAGAAATTTAAAAGCCAGTAATGGGTCAAGGCCGAATGACTTTAGAAGCCACACGGGCACAATCACGATGTAGCGACCTCCGATAAATCGGTCGAGCGAAAATGAAATCCCATCAGCGGCAAACTTTTGCAACAGTTCAAGTTGTGTACCTTGGTCGCTTGAATAAAAAGCGGCATGGTCAATGCCATAGATGACACGAATTGTTATTACCGCAATTGTCCAGACGACAGCAAAAAGACAACTGTAAAGGTCGAAGCGTCCGGACCTTCTTGCAAATAGCAGAAGTACTAGGCCCAGAACCAAAACCTGCGCAGTAAAGAAAATCATTTAGTACTCGTGTTTAGGTTCTGCGACTTGTTCATTTTTTTGAGCCAGTCCCATTTACCATCAAGTTTTTGCTGCAGTGCATTTTTGTTGTCTAAATTCCAAATGTCAATTCTCGGAATTCGCAGTGGTTGGGTTTCAACTTTGTAGCAATCCCAATTGCTTGTTGCCGCAAACATGTATCCAACCGACGAGGCAATCTCTTCGACCAGTGAATTAAATGCGCCATGCGGGTAACTCATTGTTAATACGCTCTTACCGATTTTGTTTTCTAGCCACTCCTTGCTTGACTTGAGTTCGTCAGTAATTTCTTTAGGCGAAAGACGATTTAGATGCCGATGGGAGAACCCGTGGGCACCAATGGTTGCTCCGGGGATTTTGCTTAGTGCAATCAGTCCATCACTAGATAAATATTGTGGACTACCACTGATGATGTTTTCTGGTGTCACAAAAATATGAAATGGCAAGTTCTTAGCCAAAAGAAGTGGAGCCGCAATTGTAAGTGTGTCGTTGTAGCCATCATCAAAAGTAATTGACACTCCGTTAGGGTCTGAATCTTCGAGCGAAACCACCTTGCGTTGACCAGTTTTGTTTTGTTGCGCCAGCAGATCGACATGAGTTGTGAAGTAAGTTTCAGAAATTGAATAGATGTCAGGTGCTCTTGTTGCAATGTCGGCATCCTTGACAACAGAGTGGTACAT
>CAMCUE010000107.1 GCA_945878705.1 Ferrithrix thermotolerans DSM 19514
AAGACTTACTGGCACGACCAATGGTTGAGCGCACGATCACCATCTGTTGTGTGTCCAATGAAGTCGGTGGTCCGTATATCGGTAATGCGGTTTGGCAAGGCGTGCTTATCGCCGATTTACTTATCGAAGCAGGTGTTGATCCGCGGGCAGAACAAATATTTGGTACGAGTGCTGATGGTTGGACATGTGGGTTTCCAATTGGCGCAGCAGTCGATGGACGCGATGCGATGATTGCAATCGGCATGAATGGTACTGCACTGCCGCTCGAACATGGCTACCCCGCCCGTGTGATTATCCCTGGCCTTTATGGATATGTCAGCGCGACAAAATGGATAACCAATCTAGATCTAACAACTTGGAGTGAGGCACAAGGATATTGGGTGCCACTTGGTTGGTCGCGCGACGCACCAATCAAGACACAGTCGCGAATTGATGTGCCCCGCCGCGACGAGACCGTGCGTGCAGGTCGAATTGCAATTGCTGGTGTCGCTTGGGCACAACATCGGGGAATCGAAAAAGTTGAAGTTCGAATTGACTCTGAAGAATGGAAACTTGCAACTCTTGCACTCGACTTCAGCGACGATACTTGGCGCCAATGGAAATATGAATTTGACGCCAAGCCCGGTGAATACCAAGTTCAAGTGCGTGCAACCAACAAGACTGGCGAAACTCAAACGCAGGAAGTCAGTCGACCAGACCCAGACGGCGCAACTGGCTATCACACCAGGACAATAAAAGTCTTATAAGTCAGACCCGAAGTGTGGGGATTTATGTTAGATCGGCTGGTGTTTGACGCTCGTTGAGATGCAGATCGGTACCCGTATACGGATGTGCCAATGCAACTTCTTCATTGAGTTCAACACCAAGGCCTGGTTCTTTTGACGGTATGACATAACCGTTTTCAAACTGAATTGGCTTCTTCAAAATCTTGGCGTGAAAACCACCCCAGTCTTGAATGCTTTCAAGAATCAAGAAGTTTGGCGTGCAAGTGCTCAATTGAATATTGGCTGCGCCTTCAATCGGTCCACAATAAAGATGCGGAGCAATCTGCGCATGATAAGTCTCAGCAATTGATGCAATCTTTTTGCCTTCGAGAATTCCACCGCACCGACCCGTTGCCAACTGAATAATTGATGCGCCACCAACGCGCAACAAATGGGCGAATTCATATTTTGAAGTAAGTCGTTCACCAGTTGCAATTGGAATGCTCGTGTGCGCTGCGACTTTGGCCATTTCTTCTGGCGCATCAGGCGGAATCGGCTCTTCAAACCACATCGGGTCGTATGGCTCAAGTTGTTTTGCCAAACGAATTGCGCCAGACGCTGTGAACTGACCGTGCGTGCCAAACAAAATATCAGCACGATTGCCAACTGCTTTGCGAATTGCAGCAACCATGCGCACGCTGCGATCAATTGTTGCTAGCGAAGGTTGACGTCCGTCGTAAACCGAATACGGCCCGGCTGGGTCAAGTTTTACGGCAGTAAAACCGCGCTCAACTTCACGCACGGCAGCCTCGGCAGCAAGATCTGGATCGGTATAAAGCGGATGATCAGAGTGCGCATCAAACTCATGTGATGGATATAAATACGTGTAGCAACGCAACCGATCGTGAACTTGACCGCCGAGCAACTCGTAAACCGGTTTACCAGTGTCTTTGCCGCAGATATCCCACATCGCCATTTCTACACCGCTGACGACGCCAGCCGTGCTGAAGTCTGGGCGGTGCGCAAAACCCGAGCCATATGTTCGACGCCACATTTTTTCGATATGAAATGGATCGCTGCCGAAAATATAACGCTCGAACATGTCTTCGGCGACTTTGCAAACAATTTGTGGCGAATATGTGGCTGTATAAATTTCGCCGATACCAGTGACACCGGTATCGGTAGTTAGTTTTACGAAAATAAAGTAACGACCACCCGTGCGCGGTGGTGGATTGCCAACAACAAACGTTTGAATCTTTTCAATCTTCACAACTCCACCATTCTTTTTAGTTTGAACCAATAAATAATTTAACTAGAAAACAATCACATTTCGCAATGCGTCGCCACGCTTGACAGCAGCAATCGCTTCATTGATTTCTTCTAACTTATAAGTCTTCGTCACCAGTTCGTCTAGTTTGAGACGACCCTGTTCGTAGAGTGAAATTAGGTTTGGAATATCTATTTGAATTCGAGCCGAGCCCATTTTTGAGCCAAGAATATTTTGACTATACGCAGCCATCGTGCCTGGGTCAATTTCTGACATCACACCATTTGCTGGCATTCCGACAAGCACGACTGTGCCAGATTTGGCAAGCAAACCATACGACGAGTCGAAAGCCTGTTTAGCACCAACAGTTACGAACACGTAATCTGCACCGCGACCATCGGTGATCGCTTGCACTTGCTTTGTGACATCTTCTTTACCTGAGTTGATGCCGTGTGTTGCACCAAATTTTTTGGCTGCTTCAATTTTCGTATCCGAAAGATCAACAGCAATGATCGATCGAGCACCACTCACGCGAGCACCCTGCACCGAATTCAAACCAACACCGCCAGCACCAATCACGACGACATGACTGCCTGCTTCAACTTTTGCAGTGTTTGTTACTGCACCAAAACCAGTGATCACACCGCAAGCCAATAACGACGCGCTGGCGGCTTTGATATCTTTTGAAATCACAACAACTTGAGAGTCATGAACAACTACATATTCGGCAAAACTACCTGTGCGCATAGCCTGCACGATTGACTCACCAGATTTTGATGTCAGCGGGCTCTTGGCATCAAGCGGGAAAGAAGTTTCGCAAGTTACTGGCATTCCGCGCGAACAACCCCGACAGTGACCGCATGAGCGAATCAAAGTCACAACTACACGGTCGCCAACTTTAACTTGAGTTACACCCGCGCCAATTTCTTCGACAATACCGACGCTCTCATGGCCAAAAATTGCCGGCAAGGTTCCACCCCACGCGCCATCGGCGTAAGAAATATCACTATGACAAATCGCTGTCGCCAAAATCTTTATTCGCAACTCACCTGCCTGCGGTTTAGCTAATGTGACTTCTTCGATTACGAGTGGCTTGCCGAACTCGCGACAGACTGCAGCTTTCATTTTTATGGCCTTTCAAATATTTAGTTTTTGTATTCAGGGGACTGCTGATCAAGAATCTCGATCAAAGCCGCAAAATGGTGCTCTGCAGACTTTGGATACTCTAGCCATTGTTTGCAAACCAAAGCTGCTATTTCATCCTCGATAATTGAAAGTTCGCGACCCGTTGAAAGTGCGAGCACCTGTAATTGCGCGGCTTTTTCAAGATAATACAACTCATCAAATGCTTCAGCTACCGAATTGCCAACGACTATCACGCCGTGATTGGCAAGAAATAGCACGCTCTTTGACTTACCTAACACACGCGCTACTCGCTCGCCCTCGCTTTGTTCGAGAGCCATTCCTGCATAGTCACGGTCATAGGCGATGCGTTGATAAAACCGACACGCATTTTGATCCAACATCAAGAATTCAAAATCACGCAGGCACGCCAACGAAGTCGCATACGGCATGTGAGTATGCAAAATGCACTTGGCATGTGGCAAAAGTTTGTGCAACTGGCCATGCAGATTAATTGCAGTTGGGTCAACTAATTGACTTTCGGCGATGCCAAAGTTTTTTGCATTCAAATCAACCAACACGAGATCACTTGCCTGAACAAGCGAAAAATGTCGACCAGCGGGGTTGATTAAAAATTCTTGCCCATCATCAGAAATCGCGAGACTGAAATGGTTCGCCGTTGCCTCGTGCATCTCGAGCTTTGCCGCCCAGCGAAATGCAACAGCAAGATCGCGGCGAGCAGACTGCTCTGTGTTCATTGTTTAAATCTTATTGCAACCTGGCAGGAAACCCCGGTGCGCGCAGATCGGTGCCGAGCGCATCTTCAAGAAGTTTTACGACTTGAGTCGACCATACTTCGCCACCATATTGAGATTTGGCGCGAACAAATGCTTGTTGCACAGTGCTCGCTACATCGAGTGGCACACCAAATTTGCGACCATACTCCATCGCAAAACCCATGTCCTTGAGTGCGAGATCCATTGTGAAGCCAATGTCATAACTTCCGTTGAGAATAACTTGACCTTCGGTTTCATGGACAAAACTATTGCCCGAACTATTTTTGATGACTTCGTATGCAATGCCCAGATCAATTCCACCTTTTTTAGCAAGCATTAGCGCTTCACCACATGCCACGAGATGAATGAATGCCAACATGTTTGTGATCACTTTGATCACGGCTGCACTGCCGAGTTCTCCGACATACAAAACTGGCTTGCCCATCGCCTCTAGCAAATCCTTGTGCGCCGCAAAAATCTTTGGATCGCCACCAACTAGAACAGTGATATCACCCTCGGCAGCTTTATGCACGCCACCAGTCACTGGCGACTCAAGTGTGTTGAAGCCCAACTTTGCAGCGATCTCTCCAAGACGCAAAGTTTCGCTGCGATCGTTCGTACTCATATCAACCCATGTCCCACCCTTGGTAAGACCAGAGAACACGCCATTCTCACCACTGACTACCGCGTCAATCGCACGAGGCGATGGTAAACAAGTAAATACAACTTCAGATACCTGAGCAACTTCCTTTGCCGAATTCGCCCACTTTGCACCTTTGGCGACTAACCCATCACCAAGAGATTTATTTAAGTCGTGAATGGTCACGTTGTGCCCTGCGCGGATCAAACTCGCCGCTAAGTAAACACCAAGGTGTCCAAGTCCAATGAAACCGCAATTGCGTGATGTAACAGTGTTGCTCATAATTGAATCCAAGTCGTCTTAAGGTTTGTGTATCCCTCTATTGAATACATCGAACGATCACGACCAGTACCAGATTGTTTGAATCCG
>CAMCUE010000108.1 GCA_945878705.1 Ferrithrix thermotolerans DSM 19514
GCACCGAGATTATGGCACTCAGTTAAAATCGAGGGCCGACCGGCGTACTCGCGCAACAAATCATTTAGTTCTGTGCGAAAAATAGAATCGCTCCACGCCGAGTTAAACGCCTGCTCTAATTCTTCACATGCGGGCACCAATGTTTCTGGGACAAATCTGCCGCCAAACTCGCCAAATCTTCCGTCCGCGCCAGGCGTTAGCAACTCACGCGGAATTGATTTGCTAGTCATTTCAACAACTTACTAGACAGAAAAGAATTTGCGACCGAATTAATCATGCTCGTGCGTTTGCGATGAAGTCTCGAATCTTTGAATAATCCTTGATTCCTGGCGTTGATTCAACCCCTGAACTGACATCCACGCCCCACGGTGAGGCAGTTCTAATGGACGGTGCAACATTAGAAACCGTCAGCCCACCAGAGAGAATTAGCCGCACGCTTGGTGGTAACTCGCACAACAAGTTCAGGTCATAATTCGTACCAGACCCCGGATTTGCAGAATCGACCATAATCATTTCGGTCGCAAATTGATCGGCGTTCTTCGCATCAACAGAACCAGCAACAACTGATTTCACGATGAATTTAATCACACTGGCAACTTCAGCAACCTCTTGAACCGACTCTTGACCATGTAACTGCGCCCCAACAAGTCCTGCTTCACGAATTGTTTCGATTATTTGTTGTGGGTTTTGGTCACGGAAAACACCAATCGTAAGAAAATTTTTCGGCAACTGCTCTACGATCTCGCTCACAATTGAAACTGATACTTTTCGTTTTGATTCGGCAAAGATAAACCCAATCGCGTCAGCCCCGTGTTCGACTGCGCAAAGAGCATCTTGCAATCTAGTGATGCCACAGATTTTGACAAACATCTAAACGCACAAGTCTTTTACGCTTGTAATAATGTCTCCAGAAGTTACTAGCGACTCTCCCACCAGCACTGCGCTATAACCTGCGTTGCGCAACGCCTGCGCGTCAGTTCGTGTCTTCACACCTGACTCGGCAACTTTCACGATTCCATCAGGCATCATCGCTGCCATCCGAACGGCTCGTTGGTGATCAACTTCAAAAGTCTTGAGATCCCTCTGATTCACACCAATTATTGTTGCACCAATTTCAAGTGCAGTTGACAATTCAATCTCGTCGTGAACTTCTATTAGTGAATCAATCTCAAGATCTGATGCAAACTCGAAAAATTCTTGCAGCTCATTACGAGAGAGCGCCGCCGCAATCAACAACACACAGTCGGCACCCATGATTCGAGCATCACAAATGTCTTTCAATGAAACGGTGAAATCTTTCCGCAAAACTGGCAAGTCAACGGCGGCGCGAGCATGCTGTAAATCGCTCACTGATCCACCAAAAAATTCTTCGTCGGTTAGTACCGATAGGCAACTTGCTCCACCGTTGCGATACTGCATAGCAATATCAGTTGGATTTAAGTCGTCATTCAACGCTCCCCTTGATGGCGATCGTCTTTTGATTTCGGCAATTACTGCAAGACGGTTTTCAGAATCACGCTGTAAACGCTTGGCAAAACCTCTGACAGGTTCAGAGCCTTTCGCCTGATTTGTTAAATCGATGAGTTTTCGCGCATCAACAGACGCCGCAGTCCGATGTTTTTCGAGAATCTTATCGAGATACAAAAATTAGATTCCCTTGCCACCGATCGGCGTTAGAAATGACATCTCTGGGGCTCCATCAACGAATGGTGCAAGACTTTTTGACCACGCCCTGAAACTCGCAGCACCGCTGTGAGCGTCGGCGCCTGCTTTATCAGCATAAATTTCGAAGAACCAGACAACATTTGAGTCAACAGCATCATGATGAAAACTATAAATAGTTGTGCCCGGTTCAGTCTTTGCACTCTCGACACCCTCTAGTGCGATGGCCGTAAACGCATCGCGCTGACCTTCTTTTATCTTCAATTTAACAACTACTGCTATTTGTGACATATTCCCTCTTTACTGTTTTTTAGAAATGACTTCAACTAGAACCCAAGTATGGTCTGAAATTCACTGAGCAACGAGTCAATCGCGACTCGATGTTGATTTGTGCTGTCTCGCTCGCGAATTGTTACAGATTTATCTTCGAGCGAATCGAAATCGACCGTCACACAATAAGGAGTACCGATCTCATCTTGGCGACGATAGCGGCGACCGATTGCTTGAGTTTCGTCAAAGTCGCACATGTAGCGTGTGCCCAATATCGAATAAATCTGTTTTGCAAGAGGCATTAAAGTCTCTTTCTTAGAAAGAGGCAGCACTGCGATCTGAAACGGTGCAAGCCTTGGATGAAGACGCAAGACTGTTCGCGGTTCAACGTTTACCACATCCTCGTCATAAGCGGCAAGCAAAAATGCCGCCATCGTGCGATTAACACCCGCAGCAGGTTCAACAACAAAAGGCACATAGCGCTCATTTGTCGCCTGATCAAAGTATTCAAGTTTTTGTCGCGAATGCTCTGCGTGCTGCTTCAAGTCGTAGTCGGTTCGTTGTGCGATTCCTTCGAGTTCACCCCAGCCCCAAGGAAATAAGAATTCAATATCACTTGTGCCAGCAGAATAATGCGAAAGTTCGTCTTTGGCGTGCTCACGAATTCTCAACATCTCTTGTGGAATGCCGTAGTCGATGTACCACTGCAATCGCGTTGTGCACCAGAATTCGTACCACTTAGCACTTTCACTTGGCGGTACAAAAAACTCAAGTTCCATTTGCTCGAACTCACGAGTCCTGAAAATAAAGTTTCCCGGAGTGATCTCATTTCTAAAACTCTTGCCGACTTGAGCAATTCCGAATGGCGGCTTCATCCGACTCGTTTGCAGCACATTAGCGAAATTGACGAACATGCCTTGCGCGGTTTCTGGTCGCAAGTAGACAGTCGCACCCTCGCCTTCAACTGGCCCAGCGTGAGTTTGAAACATTAAATTAAACGCTCGGGCGACCGTAAAAACGCATTTCGTTTTAGATTCGGGACAATCGCGAACTTCTAGTTGATCTTCTCGAAAACGGCGCTTACAGACTGTGCAGTCAACTAACGGATCACTGAAATTGCTGAGGTGACCACTCGCTTCGAAAACTTGTGGTGCGCCAAGAATGGCTGCGTCAATCAACACAACATCATCGCGCTGCTGAACCATTGATCTAACCCATGCATCTTTGACATTTCGCAGCATCAAAGAACCAAGTGGACCATAATCGTATGACGATCTAAATCCACCATAAATCTCGCCACTCGGATAAACGAATCCGCGACGCTTACAGAGGTTGACTATCTGATCAAGATCTTTTGCTGGCACGTGTTAAGACTATTACAAGGCGAGCCCGTTTAGCGTTCGGGATGTTCAAAAACTGCCACCGAACGTAACTTGCGTTCAAGGTGGTGCTCCATGCAGTGCGTCGCCAAATCTGAGACCTCTCGAGTTGCTGAACTATCTGGTAAAGCCAAAACTTGATTTAATTGTCCTCCCACAATTTTGCAAATTATTTCAAATGCCTGTTGCGACAATGTCGTACCAGTTCGACATTCACGACATTGACCACCGCCCTTGAAAAGATCAAAGGCAACCAATTGATCGGCGCTCGCACCGCATTCAACACAACTGTCAACGTGTGCGCCAACACCTTCAACGACTAATAGTTTGAAATAGAAAGCAGCCAAAACTAATGACGAATCGTTATCGGCAAGCCAGGTCAATGCGCCAGCCAACATTTTGTAAAGATGCACAGTTGGCTCCCTGTCCATTCCGAGTTGGTCTACGGCCTCAAGCATCGCCAAGCCTCGCGTCAGTCGATCTAAATCGGTGTACAAACCACGTGCAGAACTAACTAAATCAACTTGACTGACGATGTCTAAATCTTTGCCCGAGGTTGAAAGAAGCACATCAATATGGCTGAGCGGTTCGAGTCGCGCGCCAAACTTTGACGAAGTCTTGCGAATACCTTTTGCAACTGCTCGAACCTTGCCGTGGTTCTCAGTCATCATCACAATTATCCGATCGGCTTCACGCAAGTCATATGTCCGGAGCACAACAGCCTTATCTCGATACAGACTCACGAATCGATACCACCAAAACGACGATCGCGCCTTTGAAAATCGTCAAGAGCCATTTGGATGTGCTCGACATCGCATTTCAACCAAGAAACATCAAGAAAAACAAGTTCACTATAAGCAAGTTCCCAAACTAGTGACTTCGGAATCTTGGTTGGTGAACCTAAAACCAAAATTAGGTCAGGTTCGCCGGAAGCAGGAGCCATAATCGTCGCCGCTAATTTTGCTTCATCAATCAATTGCGTGCCACCCAGTTGCGCAACTGCACTTACAATTCTCTGCTTGCCGTCTGCACACGTGTCAACCACGACCATCAACCCCGCATCGGCAATCACTGCGACTTTGTCTCCAGTTCTTTGACCTCCCCGACCAGAAATTATCGCATCACAGATTGCCGTCGTGTTATTCGGCGAAGTTTCGCCTCCGTACGGACAAATAGTTAGATACCTGATATTCACGTCACTCACCGCTCTCACCAAAGTGTCTATTTGATTGTTCCATTGTTCGGGGGTCGTTGCAAGCCACTGAGCAACAGTTCCAGCACACACGAGTACATGAGACAAATCTCCAACTTGAATACCCTTGCTGTTAGGCATAGTTCTATTCTCTCAGTAATTTTGTATTGACAAAGCGTTTCGCACAAGACTTCATGTCCTGATTGTCCTGCGAAACGAGACCTTAGTGTTTCGTCAAAAATCTATATTCTTCTAGGTCTTTCAATCGACAACCCGTATTAGTAAATATCCCGTATCTGAGTTTGGCGGTCACATTGAGATTC
>CAMCUE010000109.1 GCA_945878705.1 Ferrithrix thermotolerans DSM 19514
AAGAGATCGCCGATGACGAGCGTGTGATTGTGATTTTTAGCGGCGTCCGTCGGCAATAGAAACTTGGGCACTAGCCTGCAAGTCATGTCAAATATTCTTCCTGTAGCCCTTGAGGGTGGTTTCGACTCTCGCAGCGACATTTTTGTGCGATTGCTTAAGAGTCGCGTAATCATGCTCGGCACCGATGTCAATGACGAGATCGCCAATCAAGTTTGTGCGCAGTTGCTATTTCTTGAAGGCGAAGATCCAAATGCAGATATCTGGCTATATATAAATAGTCCTGGTGGATCAGTGACTGCCGGAATGGCGATCTACGACACAATGCAATTTGTTGCATGTGATGTTGCAACCGTCTGTTTGGGTTTGGCTGCTTCAATGGGACAGTTCCTACTGACTGCTGGTGCTGCCGGCAAGCGTTACACATTGCCTAACGCGCGAATCATGATGCATCAGCCATTGGCTGGATTGCGCGGACAAGCTTCAGATATTGCAATTCAGGCCGAGCAACTCAAGTTCACAAAATTGCGAATGGCAGAGTTGACAGCGCATCACTCAGGTCGCAAACTTTCAGAGATTCAAGAAGATTCAGAGCGTGACCGTTGGTTCACTGCAGAACTTGCCCGCGATTACGGTCTTGTCGACAAAGTGATTGTCAAGCGCGGAGAAATGCGCTAAATAGTTCAACCTTTCGGCGCGACTTTTAGTCCGTTCGAGATATCTACTCCACAAGTTTCTTTAGTCCACTTGGCTGCTGCTGCGGCTGATTTTTCAGTTGAGTAGGCCATGTCGATAACTGCCTGAACACTCTCGCCATCATTTGATTTAACGCGCGAGGCGACGGCCAGCAACTCAGTCAACGCATTCCATTCATCTTCAATGACAAGTGGTGTGGCTTTGGCCAGTCGTTCGTATCTTTCAAGCATTGCTACGACATCAGCCGCGGTAACTGGAGGGTCACCAATAAACGGAGTCTCTTTAGCAAGTTGACGACAAAAATTTGTTGCCGTGCGAGGAGTTTGGCTGCACGCACTAACTAAAAGCACAAGACAAGAAAAAGATAACGCCAAATTTCTTGCCACTTTTGAGCGACGACTTACACATTTGTCAAAGAGAGAAGTACTCGCGGGCGTTCTAAAAATCATCGCCCTCAATTATCTCAGGTGTTTGAGATCAACTGGTGTCAAGTGGTGTTGCAATTTGAAAAGAGGATTAGACGAGTGTTTGCATCAGTTCGGTCGGCAACTCTTCTTGGGGTTCGTGGTTCACGAGTCGATGTCGAAGTGCACGCCGGCATCGGGTTGCCGGGGTTCACAGTTGTTGGTCAACCTGACGAGGTCTGTCGCGAAAGTCGTGATCGAGTGCGGGCTGCACTGTTGTCGTGCGGTTTGCCGTGGCCAACGCGACGGATCACAGTTAATCTTGCACCGACGGGCGACAGAAAGTCTGGCGCGTGCTTGGATCTCGCGATCGCAATTGGGCTTCTCGCAGCACAAGAAATATTGCCCGTTGAAATTCTCACGCAATTTGCGTTTATCGCCGAGTTAGGTCTTGATGGATCACTGCGTCCAGTTCGCGGAGCAACACCACTTGTATTAGCAACAACTGACCGCAAGACAGTCGTGGCACTCGAGAATCTTGGTGAGGCAACGGCAGCCACAACCACGCAAGTTTTTGCAACTCAAACACTTTTTGATGTTGTCGAATGTTTGTCTGGTCGTGGTGTTTGGCAAACTGCATCGCCCAAAAAAGTTTTGAGTACTGTCCCAAAATTCGCACGTGATCTCGCCGATGTTCAGGGTCAACCTGCTGCTCGCCAAGCATTAGAAATCTCAGCGGCTGGTTCGCATCACTTACTTTTAGTTGGTCCACCAGGGGCCGGCAAAACGATGTTGGCCGAACGTCTCGTCGGTCTTTTGCCTCCACTAAATGATGAGCAGGCGATTTCTGCAACGATGATTCACTCTTCGGTGCAAACCGAATTTTCAAATGATGGTTTAATCAGGTCGGCACCATTTCGTGCACCGCATCACTCATCTTCAATGATTGCGATGGTCGGCGGGGGCACGGCACTGATGCGACCTGGCGAAATTTCTTTGGCTAGTCATGGAGTTCTATTTCTTGACGAACTCGGTGAGTTTGCACCGTCAGTGTTAGATGCATTGCGTCAACCACTTGAACAAGGAATCGTGCGCATTGCCCGAGCCAGAACCAGTGTCGTCATGCCAGCCGAGTTTTTGCTTGTGGCTGCAGCGAATCCATGTCCATGCGGAGAAGGCTCTCCAGGTGCGTGCAGTTGTGATGATGCAGCGCGGGCGCGATATCTAAGACGCTTTTCTGCGCCGTTGCTTGATCGCTTTGATCTACGCGTTGCAGTCTCGCGACCAAATACGAGCGAATTAATCTCACCCGTTTCGGGAGAATCAACAATCGTTGTCGCCGCCCGAGTCGCCACTGCTCGCAAATTAGCGTTTGCCAGATTTGGTTGCATGAACTCTGCTCTAACGCGACAACAACTTGACATCGCCGCACCGTTGTCAAAGCAAGCCGAACAACTGTTGCGCAAAGAACTTGAAGCCGGGCGACTTACTGGTCGTGGATATCACCGCGTGCGTCGAGTTGCAAGAACGATTGCAGATCTGGCTGGCGCTCCGAATGAAATTGACACCCAGCATTTGCAATTGGCGCTGATGTTACGAGTTGATCTGGCCGCCGGACTACGCACACGCGAAATGGTTTTCTAAATATGTTGACACAAACTTCGTTGTCAAAAGACCAAATTGCCGCTGCTGCGTTATCGGCTCTACCAAAAATTGGGCCGAAAAGATTGATGCTGCTTTTGAAGCATCATGATCCACAAACTGCATGGCAAGTGGTGCAAGGTCGGGCGAAACCGAGCGAAGTTGTTGCAGCAATGTTGAATACCGAAGGGTTGTCAACGCTGTTGCGTCATCGGGCAACTCAAGATTTACAAGACCAGATTGAGCAACGATGTAATCGAGCCGGAATGAAAATAACTATTTTCGGTGATGAGGATTATCCGAATTGTCTTGCCGCAGATATTTCTCCACCCGCAGTTTTGTTTTATCTCGGAGATCTTTCTTCGTTAGAAAGTCGTCGAGTCGGAATGATAGGCACTCGCAGCGCAACTGCATCAGGACGATACCTGGCTGCAAATATCGCTTTTGATTTAGCGATGTCTGATGTTTGTGTGATTTCAGGTTTGGCTCGGGGGATTGACGCATGGGCTCACCGCGGTGTGTTGCGTGCACTTGAATCAAAAAGCAATAGTGCCAGTGAATCAGATGCGGGTATTCGACACAATGCCGGTCGGCCAGTTGGCGTCGTGGCTTCAGGTCTTGATGTTATTTATCCGCGCGAGCACGGTCAGCTTTGGCAAGACATCGCAACGCAAGGCGCACTGCTTAGTGAGTCTGCTCCCGGTTCGCCGCCCGAAGCGTTTCGGTTTCCGTTGCGTAACCGAATTCTTGCTGCACTCAGTGAAGTTTTAGTCGTCGTCGAATCGCGTGCCACTGGCGGATCAATGATCACTGTTGATGAAGCACAAAAACGCGATGTGAGTGTTTTGGCTGTGCCAGGATCGCCGCGCAATGTTGCTTCAAATGGTACGAACTTATTGATTCAGCAAGGTTGCTTGCCAATCCTCGGCGCGCAAGATGTGCTTGTAGCGCTCGGGCTCGACAATCGTCGAGCACCAGAAAATTTTTATGACCCCAGAGTTCGTTTAAGCACTGGTGATCAACAGTTAGTTTCAGAAATGGCTGGTGCTCCCTTTACCCTTGACGAATTCGTGATTCGCAGCGGTCTAACAACCATTGATGCAGCAGTGGCGCTCGGGCGTCTTGAAGCATTGGGTTGGGTCGTTGAAAACTCAGGCTGGTGGGAAGTTATTGATGTCAGGCAGCCACTGCGTTAAACGATTACCGTTGTTATTGCTATGAGCACAGGGTGGAAAATCGATGAGTTCGTTGGGTCGATGACTGCTGCCTCGGCAAACACGACGAGCGCCTATGCCAGCGACATCAGACAATTTGAAGTATGGATTTTGCGTCTCAAGATTGATACTCCGAAGTTGGTGACCAGAGATTTAGTGCGCCAATATGTGAGTTTTTTAACAACAAGTCAAAAAGCAAAGCGCAGCGTGGCAAGAAAGCTCGCCGCGATTCGTAGATATTTTGCTTGGCACATTCGCAATGGCACATTAAAAACAGATCCAACTGCCGGAGTACACACACCATCAGGAACTGGTCGGCTTCCCAAAGTTCTAACCACGGAGCAATTGAATTCGTTGCTCTCATGTCAAAACCCCGAAGTCCCTGAATGGAAGTCTTCGCGCGACACAACTGTGATTGAGTTGCTCTATGGCAGCGGACTTCGCGTCAGCGAAGTTTGTTCATTAGACATCGACAGCATTGATGTTCGAAATAACACATTGGTTGTGATGGGCAAAGGGTCCAAACAGCGAAGAATTCCAGTTAGTGAACCAAGTGTTGTCGCGCTCCGACACTGGCTCAAGTTTCGCCACGAAGTCGTTATTGAAAGTAAGACGAGTTCAAACCTGATGAATGCGCTGTTTCTGAATTCGCGTGGCCATCGCTTGGCTCCACGGGATGTGCGACGGATAATTGATCAGCGCGCATTGACCCCAACACATCCGCACGCACTTCGTCACACCTTTGCAACACATTTACTTGACAACGGTGCCGACTTGCGCGCGGTGCAAGAGTTGCTCGGCCATAGCGATGTCGCAACAACGCAGAGATATACCCAAGTAAGCAAAGAGCGTCTCAAATCTGCGTATGG
>CAMCUE010000110.1 GCA_945878705.1 Ferrithrix thermotolerans DSM 19514
ATCGCTTCGGCAATTGTCGGCATGATGTCGACGTTCTCTGTGAATTCGTTTACAACACTGCCATGTGCTTGTGGATTTTTTGGATCGCGAATAATCCCGATGATGTGATAACTACCTTCAAAGAAACCGAGTTTGTCTTTTAGTCCATGATCACCAAGTTGCTCACCGTGATCAGCAGTAATAATTATCAGCGTATTTTCCCACTCGTTACGTTCGCGAAGTTTTTCGCAGAGCCGACCAACTTGATAATCAACTTCGCCGATCATTCCGTAATACTGTGCTCGCATTTTGCGTATTTCTGATTCGGTTTTTGGCGCAGCATTATGACCAGTGTGCATCACCATCTCGTGAAAGGGATGTCTAGTTTCAGATGGAGCGATCGGCATATCAACTTCATCAGGCGAATATTCCCGAGACCACTTGCCTGCAGCCGCATAAGGCGGATGCGGACGCAGATAACTCAAATGTGCGAACCAAGAGTCGTCAGTTTTCTGATCACGCCCGGTGAGCCACATGAAAAACTCATCCGTCAAAAAAGTTGAGATACTCAAATCTTCATGACGATCTGGCTCTGTGCTTAGCGCACCATTGAAATCATCGCCCATGTCGTAACCGTGCTTCTTTAGATTCTCAATCCAAGGCGGGTACGGTTCAGAAAGATTTAGGATTCGGTCAAACCCAGGCAGCACATGTTGATAACTAGAAAGTCGCTCATCGTTCGGCGACGTAGTTGTGCGTGGATCAATACCTTGGTCGGTGTAGCCAAAGATCACCGGCTCGTATCCATTGCGTGAAGCCAGACGGGCAACATTGTCGAAACGGTCGTCAAGTGGTGTGCCGTTGGCGCAGACCCGATGATTCATTTGGTAAAGACCCGTATACAAACTTGCGCGACCAGGTGAGCATGGCGCTGCTTGGCTGTAGTGATTTGCAAAGCGAACACTATTGCTCGAGAGTTCGTCAAGGTTTGGTGTTCGAACAACTCTGTGCCCAGCACTAGACAAACAGTCCCCACGAAACTGATCCAGCGTTATCAGCAGTACATTCGGCTTCACCCTTGGCAGATTACTACCAATCCAATTGTGGGTTTTATTTTTTGGTGGCAGCGACTTCGCACGCGGCGGGCGACTCTTTAATCACACGATTTTTTGCTGAAACTGGTGATTTGTTGAGACCGCTTCGCCACGCATCTAAAAATCGCCATGGCCAAATTTCGCCCCGCAGAACTTCATATTCACCTTGTGGACAAATTCGAGAAATACCAAAGTGAGTATGACATCGTGTGATTCGAGCGTTGCCAGAAGAACCCATCACGCCGATCCACTGGCCTGGTTCTAAGCGGTCACCAAGTTTCACTTTGACTCTGCCAAGGTGTGCAAAATAGTAACGGACTCTGTCGTCACCGTGAATTGTGACGGTCAACCCACCGCGTGTCCCTGGGGCGTCAAGTTTTTCATCCCAGATGTCTTTTGTTTCGACATCAAACACAACTCCAGAAGTCGGGGCAAGCACATAGGCATAACAGCCCTCAACATCGGTTGCAGGGTAGTCAATGTGATCTCGGGGATAATCCACGGCGACTTTTGAAAACGGGAAGACATAAGTAAAACGTTTTTTCTGATCTGCGCCCGCCGAGTTATCACTGGCAGCAAAACTTGTTGATGCGGTAAAACTTGCAACAAAAATGATCGAGACTATAAGTCGTCGGATCATTTTTATATCTCACTTATCTTTTGATAAGACCTCAGACGCTCGTTGTACCAGCAACTCGCGTTCATGATTTGTGAGTGGGCGTGAAGTTCGTACATTTAGTTCAACTCTGTCACCTTCGCCTGCGGCTTCAATATCGTCAACAAATAGAACTGTAGTTAATCCTTTTGTGCCTGCCAAATCACGCATTGTATTTGAGACAGTATTTGCACTTGCGTTACTTGGCGAAATAGTCATTTCAAGTCGTGTGCTGACTGGCTCTTGACTTAAATTTCGAACACTTGCTAGTTGACTATGCGGAATATGAACTGTGCTGACACCATCACGCAGTCTTGTGGTGACCATGCCAACATGCTCAACGAAGCCGTGAATTGGTTTTTGCCAGCCGAGTTCAGCCTCAATCTCGTCACCAACTCCGTATCTGTCTTCAAGAAGTACGGCGAGGCCAGTTAAATAATCATTCACGCGATGTTGTCCACCAACCGCTAGTCCTGCACCCAAGAAACCGGCGCTCGAAAGAAAGAAAGCAGCATTCAGGTCTAGGACATTAAAAATTGCAATCAGAGAAATTATCCAAGCAGCAAGACTGATGAAATGGTGCAACATTCGAGTCGCTGCATCAATTCTTTGTCGACGACGTTGTTCTCCACCTTCAGCTGTTTCAGAACCAATTCGGCGAACGCTGTTCTTCCACCAGTTCGCAGCGTTAGATGGACTTCGATCGGCAATGCGCCTTACTACGAACCTCAAAACTAAATACGAGATGCGCGTGAAAATGAAACAGCCGAGGACTATGGCGATTGCAACAACTGGTTTTGTCATAAACTTAGTGAAACCAGATTCTTCAACCGGCTTTTTCGCCGAGATAAAAATAAGGAGCCGAAATGCAAACATCTCCCTACAGTTTGCCTGAATTTTTGGATCATCGTGCGCAACTAGGGATTAAGCCGTGATTGGGGGACGATTCTTAATTGGATCGGCACTCTTTATGATTGTTGGGTGCAGTTCACAATCGGCATCGCAAAGTGGCGCTGAAATTTCGTCTGTGCCACAAGTGACAGTCGCTGTTGAAATCTCAAACACGAGTGTGGTTGAGGCTCCAGAAACGACGAGTACGACGCTTGCCACGAGCACTGTGCTTGCCACAAGCACGACTAGTACTACCTTGGCCCCTGTCTCAACCACAGTTCTCGACACATTGTGCATCAGGCTCACGCAGTGTCAATTTGCGAACCTCGTGGCGGTTGATTTCTCTAGATTGCAGCTAGATTTTCAAAACTTCAGTGCTGCCTCTTTGAATAGTGCAAATTTCTCAGGGGCGAATCTCGCAAAGTCGCTATTCATTCGCGCAGATTTGACTCAGGCTAATTTCAATGGCGCGAACCTTAGCGGTGTTGACTTCACGGCGGCACAAATGTCTGGCGCGAATCTTGAAGGCGCGAATCTCACTGACGCAATTTTTTGTGATGTTGATTTGAAAAGTGTTGTCGGTCTCACCGACGTGCAACTGAACAAAACAAAAAAGTTTAAAACTAAAGGCAAAGTCTTCTGCCCATAGATTTCGGTGGTGGTAACACCACCACCGAAATAAATCGAGTTGCGCATGCAACTTCGTGAAAGTAGCCTTAAAATATGTCTTGGAAAAGAGTTGTCCTTGTAATCGCAGTCGTATTGGTCGTCGCAATTGCGTCGGCTATGTCTTGGCTAGTCGTAAAAGAAGACATGTCAATGACTGAGATATTTTCAAAGATTGGTATCACCAAAAATAGTGATGCGACTGTTGCCAATGTTTCGATCAGCGCCGAAACGACGATCAGTACAGAAAGCGCTTCAACTACCACGACAACCACGACTTCTACGACTGTTCCGACAGTTACGACACTTCCTGAAACACTTTGTATCCGGCTTGGACAATGCCAATTTGCAAATCTTGCAGATGTAGATTTCTCATCGTTGCAGTTATCTTCGAATAATTTCAGTGCCGCGTCATTGGTTTATGGGAATTTCACCAAAGCTAATCTAGAAAAAGCGATTTTCACGCGGGCTGACTTAAGACGGGCGATTTTTGTAGGCGCAAATCTGACTGGTGTTGACTTCACTAAAGCCACAATGACAGACGCAAATCTTGAAGGTGCGACTTTAACTGACGCAATTTTTTGCGATGTTGATTTTAAAACGCTTCTGGGTACGACCGAGTCGCAACTGGCGAAAATCAAGAAATTTAGGTCAAAAGACAATATTTATTGCCCGTAGATATTAGAGATTAGAAATTATCTAATTGATAGAGAGTCTCCCGCCGATGTGACATTTTGGTGTCTGGCGAGTTAAGTTTGAGAAACTTAACTATTTGGGGGACAAGATGGTTGCTGCAATACCTGGCTCGATTAATGACGTCAATGCTGAATGGTTGGCTGAAGCCACTGGTCTAAAGATTAAGACAGCCGAAATCGGCATCATCGGAGTGGGTGTTGGTGTTGCCAGTGCGGTTTACCGTGCCAAAATCACTGGTGAAAATTGTCCAGCCAGTGTGATTGTAAAAATGCCAGCGCTTGACGAAGCAGCAGTTTTCACTTCTTCAATTCTGCGAATGTACATTCGCGAAGTTCGATTTTTTAAATCTTTAGCCAAAGAGTGTCCAGTAATTACACCAAAATCTTTCTACGGCGAAATTAATGAAGAGACGAGTCACTTCGCGATGGTGCTTGAAGATTTAGCCGGCCACCGAATTATTGACCAAACACTCGGGATTGGTATTGAAGATGCCCGACGCGCAGTGGATGCACTTGCGAAAATTCATGCCAAGTGGTGGGGCAAAGCTGACGGTCTTGCCGCCGACGGTACAACGATTGCGTTTAGCGACCCGATTTATCCTGCGGTATTGCCATTTGTATTTGCTGAAGGTTGGGAAAAAGTTAAAAAAGAGCTTGACCTTTCAGAGTCAATGCTCAAAATTGGTGAAAAATTTGCGCCGGAGATTGGCAATTTAATGTCTTCACTGATGGATGGTCCAACAACTTTGGCTCACGGTGACTTTCGCGCCGACAACATGATGTTCACGAAAGACAACGATTTCATTTTGTATGACTTTCAATTAATCGG
>CAMCUE010000111.1 GCA_945878705.1 Ferrithrix thermotolerans DSM 19514
GATCGCTTGAGAAATTTGTTCAACAGCGTGACCCGTCATTGATCCTGTATCACCAAGGCAAAAATCGATGTATTCATTTCCGTCAATATCTGTAAATTTTGCGCCACTGGCTTTATTGACACAAATTGGAAATGCCCCGGACCATCTACTCATCCACGGCATTGGGACACCAGAAACAAGTGATCTACTTGCCGATACAGCAACTCGTTGAGACTTCGGATTACGGCGAACGAATAACTCTTCTTCAGCGTTGATCAGTTGGGTAAGTTGCTCTCGATTAATCACCCACCAATCATGGCAAATGATGGTGTAAAATCTCTAAGTGGCAATTGGCGAATTAAGTAAGCAGCATCTCTCGCTGTCAGTTGACGGTGATCGCTTGATGAGACGAATTAATTCATTAGCCGAAATCTCACCGATTGACGGTGGCGGAAATTGTCGACTTGCTCTTACCGACGACGATAGATATGGACGCGACTTACTCATCTCGTGGATGAAAGATTGCAATTTAGATGTGTCAATTGACGCAATTGGCAACATCATTGGGACATGGAATATTGGAAACGGCGCGCCGGTGATGTCTGGATCACATATTGACACAGTGCGAACTGGTGGCAGATTCGACGGATGTTACGGGGTGCTTGCCGCTCTTGAGGTAATAGAGACTTGTCAACAATCAGGTATTAAACCTTCTAGGCCACTTGCTGTTGGAATTTTTACAGACGAAGAAGGCGCACGTTTTGCTCCAGACATGCTCGGTTCACTTGTCTATGTGGGTGGCATGCCGTTAGAACAAGCGTTAGATGTTGTTGCAATCGACGGCGCAATTCTTGGTGACGAACTTATTCGAATTGGCTATGCAGGACCAACACCTTGCCCAGGTTTAGTTCCTCACGCGTTTGTTGAATTGCATATTGAACAAGGTCCGATGCTTGAGGCAAACAATGTTCGAATTGGCGCAGTGACCAGCGTGCAAGGAATCTCATGGCAAGAGGTTGTGATTACGGGTCAGTCAAATCATGCCGGAACTACTCCGATGTCGTTGCGACATGACCCTGCTTATGTTGCTGCCGAGATAACAGTGTTTGTCCGCAATCTCGCCAAGAAGATGGGTGGTAATCAAGTTTGTACAGTCGGAAAGATTGACATTCACCCGAATCTGACAAACGTTGTAGCCGCCAAAGCAACGATCACTCTTGATGTTCGCAATACCGATGAAATGTTGTTGCAAAAAGCCGAGTTACAAATTGCAAATTATTTAATTGAACTAGCCAAAAGTGAAGGTGTAAAAATAACCACGAGACAACTCGCCCGCTTCGAACCTGTCATTTTTGACGAGCGAGTCATCGACTGCGTTGAACAGATTGCTAGAGCGCAAGGTAACACCGTGCAACGAATGCCTTCAGGCGCAGGTCATGACGCACAGATGCTCGCACGTGTTTGTCCGTCAGGAATGATCTTTGTGCCCAGCGTCAAAGGGATCAGCCATAACCCATCTGAGTTCACAGAAACTATCGATCTAATAGCTGGTGCAAATATCTTGCTGCACACGATGCTTTCGTTGACGACACTAGATGCAGATAGCGACAATTAGATGTCTCGCTTGATTAAAGTGGCTGCCGCACAACTTGGTCCGGTTCAGCGACAAGATGATCGCACGTCAGTAGTCCAACGTTTAATTGCGTTGCTGCGCGAGGCGCATTCACACAAAGCCGAGTTGGTCGTATTTCCGGAGTTGGCTTTGACCACTTTTTTTCCGCGGTGGTTTGCCGAAGATATTTCGACCGCAGATCATTGGTACGAAACGCAAATGCCGTCAGCCATCACGAGACCACTTTTTGACGAAGCGAAAAAACTTGCAATCGGTTTTTGTTTGGGCTACGCAGAGTTGACATCGCAAGGAGAGCGCTTCAATACACAAATTTTAGTTGAACGCGATGGGTCAATTGTTGCCAAATATCGTAAAGTACATATTCCTGGTCATGAACATCACGAGCCCGACCGTCCATTTCAACACGCCGAGCGTTATTACTTTAAACCTAGCGACGAAGGCTTCGGAGTTTGGAAAGCATTCGGTGGCCGAATTGGGATGATGATCTGCAATGATCGTCGATGGCCAGAAAGTTATCGTGTGATGGGTTTACAGGGCGTCGAAATGATCCTCTGTGGATACAACACGCCGTTGCAATATGTTCCTGATCCGACCCAAGACCCGCTTCAAAGTTTTCACAATGCTCTTGTGATGCAAAGTGGCGCTTATCAAAACGGCACGTTTGTTGTTGGTGTGGCAAAAGGAGGTATCGAAGAAGGCGTGGACAGTTTGGCCGACTCAAGCATCATTGCCCCGTCGGGTGAGATACTGGCCAAAACTTCTACAACCGGGGATGAAGTTGTGACTGCAGTCTGCGATTTGGACTGGTGCAACAACTATAAAAATACGCTTTTTGATTTCAATCGTTACCGTCGACCAGAGGTTTACGGCAGAATCACCTCCCAGCGCGGGTCAATTATTGAATGAAATTACTGTTCTAAAATCGTCTTTCTTTACATAATGTAAACCTCAAGCTCAATAGCTGTATGGTGTTTATGTGACACAAGTCAATGATTCGCCGCTGATCGACGATCGCGTTGCTTTCACTGTCAACGGGGTTCCGGTGACTGTTCGCAAAGATCATCCGCATTTATTGGCGGCACTACGCGAAGAACTAGATATCACTTCACCGAAAGATGGTTGTTCACCAACCGGTCAATGTGGATGTTGCACCGTACTAGTAGACGGCAAAGCGATCGTAAGTTGTCAACAGTCTCTTGAAAAAGTAACTGGTGCAGAAATAACCACTCTTGAAGGCGTAAGCCAAAAAGAGCGTGACGCTTTCGCCAACGCCTTTGCTGCGTGTGGCGGTTTGCAATGCGGATTTTGCATTCCTGGGATCATCGTGCGCGCGAAAGCGCAAATCGACAAGAAAGGCACAGGACTAAAGCGTGAAGATATGGCTAGACATCTCGGCGCACATCTTTGCCGCTGCACTGGCTACGTGAAAATTCTTGATGCGATTGAAACTGTTGCTCAAAATATTGATCGTGAAATCTTGACAACTGGTGGACTGGGTGTGCGAGTTGCAAAATATGAAGCAGAAGCACTTGCACTCGGAGATCGCGGATATATCGACGACATGCGCGTACCAGGATTGTTGCACGCAGCATTAGTTTTTACAAAACATGCGCGAGCAGATGTGCTGGCGATTGACACAACAACCGCGCTAACTCAGCCTGGCGTGAAAGCTGTGTTTACTGCGGCCGATATTCCCGGCGAACTAATGATGGGGATTATTTACAAAGACTGGCCCGTGATGATTCCCGTTGGAGGACGCACATCTTACGCCGGCGATGTTTTAGCAATCGTCGTGGCTGATTCTCGTATCAACGCAAGATCAGCAACAGATTTTGTAACGATTAATTATGGCGTTCTTGCGCCGATCACTGATGCGAAAGTTGCAATCAACTCATCTGACTTGGCTGTCTGGCGAACTGACTCAAATGTTCTAAGCAAATCGATATATAAGCGTGGTGATTGTGATCTTGCTTTTACAACGAGCAGCCATATTGTTAAAGAAACTTTTAATACCCAACGGATAGAGCACGCGTTTTTAGAACCAGAGAGCACTCTTTGCGTACCTAGTACCGAAAACAACAATCGACACTTGCAGGTTTACTCTGGCGGTCAAGGTGTGTGGGATGACCGCAACGATATTGCTCGCCTGCTGGCAATTCCGAATGAGCAAGTGACTGTAACTCTGATCACAAATGGTGGAGCATTCGGTGGCAAAGAAGACATGAGCAACCAAGCCCACACAGCACTTGCTGCGTGGTTACTTGACACCGCCGTCAAGTGCACTTTGACTCGTGAAGAAAGTTTCCTGATGCACGCTAAGCGCCATCCAATTGAAATGATCTACGAAGCAGCTTGTGATGATCAAGGAATCCTGACAGCGTTACGTGTTCGCGCAATCGGAGACTCCGGGGCTTATGCGAGTGTCGGGATGAAGGTTCTTGAACGAATGGCTGGACATGCAAGCGGCCCGTATCAAGTTGCCAATATTGATGTTGAAGCAATTGCTGCTCGAACAAATAATCCGGTGTGTGGTGCCTTTCGCGGTTTCGGTGCGAATCAGGCACAATTTGCGATGGAAGGCGCACTGGATCGCCTTGCAGAAAAAGTTGGTATCTCTGGCTGGGAAATTCGATCACGAAATGTGATTAAGCCAGGCATGGTGTGGGGGCCTGGTCAAATTATGGATGACGGCTGTCTGGGCGCAGAAATATGTCTCAACGAAATCAAACCAGCCTACGACGCGGCGATCGCTGCAGGCAAAGCGGTTGGTCTTGGTCTAGGTCTCAAGAATAGTGGCCTCGGCAATGGGTTTAAAGAAATTTCCAAAGCAGTCGTACATTTCAAGCACGATGGGCGGATTGAAGTTCGTCACGGTTGGACAGAGATGGGTCAAGGAATTAATACCGTTGCAGCACAAGTTGCCGTTCATGAACTCGGCGTTGATGCGGCGCTGATTGATGTGATTGTTGATACGACACGCGAACTTGGCTTTGGCCAGACAACAGGTTCGCGGGGCACATTGATGGGTGCTGGCTCTGTCAAGAATGCATGCGATGTCGCTCGCGCTGCGAATTTTGCCAAGGGCGTTGACCATGTCGGCGAATACCGCGTCGACTGGACAAACAAACTCGGTGAACCTGGGGTAACAAACCCAATTATCCACTCAACATTTAGTTATGCAGCCCAAATGGTTGT
>CAMCUE010000112.1 GCA_945878705.1 Ferrithrix thermotolerans DSM 19514
ATGCCAAACCCTCATTGGCTCGGTGAGTGCCGCCGTCATTGGCTTCAAAATTGTTCCAGTATTCCAAACTCGAGTTTCACCAAATGACTTGATGAACTTGCTTACAGGGTCAGTTAATTGCAACAAACCTTGTTCGACAAGCATCATCAATGCAATCGAAGTAATCGGTTTGGTCATTGAGTAAATGCGATACATCGTGTCACTGGTGATTGGCACTCCAGTATCAGAATCTTTCGCGCCATACATTGCAAAGTGTGCTACTTCGCCGCGACGTGCTACTGCGACTGCGAAACCAGCCAAACGACCTTCATCTACATAGCGCTTGAAGTGGCTATCAATTTTCGCTAAGCGACTTTGATCGAACCCAACTTGGCTCGGTTCAACTGTTGCCGCAAAACCCACGCTTCTATTTGTGCTCATTAAGACGCTACTTTCAGTACTATTTTCAGTTTTGAAATTTATTTTCTAGCCAAGTTTGTAATTGTGGGCCAATATCTTTGCGACCCAGTGCTATCTCAATTACTGCACGCAACAAACCCATCGGCGTGCCCGTGTCATAACGGGTTATATCGCTAACAATACCAAGTAGTTGATTATCGTTGGCAAGCAGAGCAAGCGCATCAGTCAGTTGAAACTCGCCATTTGCGCTTGGCTTGATCGTAGCTAGATGATCAAAAACACTCGGCGCCAAGACATATCTTCCAATAATCACAAGATCGCTAACTGCTTCATTAGGTTTTGGTTTTTCAATCACACGAGTGATTGCAACTGCACTATCGCTTGGCGAGACGTCTGTTCTGCCGGCGATTTCGACATTGCCATAACTCGAGACTTCAGATGCTGGCACTTTTTTTAATCCAATACTCGTCTTGCCTGATTTTTCGTAGAGCGCAACAAGTTGTTTGGTCAGCGATGCGTCACCCATAATTTCGTCGGGCAACATCACCACAAATGGCTCGTTGCCAACGGCGTCTCTCGCACAACTGACTGCATGACCAAGACCCAGCGGTGAGTCTTGATAAACAACGCTGACGGCAACTTTTTCTGTGTTTGCCGATGACGCGTAGTTTTCGATTGACGGCTTGGCCCGACTGGTGACGATTATTACTCGTTCAATTCCGGCTGCAGTTGCCTCGTCAATTACAAATTGAATCGCCGGAGTGTCATATATAGGTAGCAATTCTTTTGGGGTTGCCCTAGTCGCTGGAAGAAACCTTGTCCCCATGCCTGCCGCAGGAATCACCGCAGTGCGTACAGCCACACAGACATCATAGAATCAAAAGCCCTATGCCAACTTATGTTTACAAGTTCATTGACACTGGCGAAACCATCGAAGTTCACCAGGCGTTCACCGACGATGCTCTAACTGAGGCTCCACATCCTTCTGACGGCAAGATGCGTCGCATCAAAAAAGTCTTTACGCCGGTTGGGATCACATTCAAGGGTGGTGGGTTCTATAAAAATGACAGTGCCTCAGGTTCTAAATCGGGTACTGGTTCAGGTTCAGGTTCGGGTTCTAGCACTGCGACTGATTCTGGAACTGCGACTGATTCAACAAGTTCGTCTAGTTCAACTAGTGAAAAAACGACTAGTACGAGCGAAACAAAAACTGAAACAAAAACTGAAACAAAAAGCGATTCAAAGTCACAGACAAAAAGTGAGCCGAAAACAACTCCTGCCAAAAGCGAATAGTTAGCACACATGGCGATTAGCCATGCAAATAAAACTTGTTGATCAGTGGTACGCCTTGTGCCGTGATAATGCGCGCCAGCGTCTTGTGATCATTTCGCTTTCGGTTTTAAGTGCACTGTTCTACTTAGTGACAGCACTGTCTTTCTCGGCAAGCCCAAATACGACATCGGGCCATGAATCTCGTTACGAGATTCCAGCTGGCTTTCGTGCAGTTGCAATGCAAAGTATCGGCCCACTTCCAGAAATAATTGTTGGCGATTTTGTCGATGTGATCATTGATGCTGCGGTTGCGCTCGACCGAGTGTTGGTGATTGATGTTTCTGTGCAATCAGGTCATCAAGCCACCATTGTGCTGGCGGTTCCACTGGCTGATGCGCCAAAAATTGCCAACGCCGCCGCTCTCGGCGTCGTAGCACTAGTTCTAGTTGGCTAGTTAGCGGAAGCCTGTAGCAACTGCGAGCAAAACCCCTGCGCCAATCAAGCAACGATAAACAACATACGGCGCAAAAGTTTTTGTCTGCACAAGTCGAATCATTGACCACATTGCAATCCAGCCAGAGATTCCAGCGACAACAATTCCAACGATCATCGGCACGAGCAAACCATCAGGTATTCCGTCGCGGACAAGTTTTGCAAGTTTGAAAATAACTGCCCCAGAAATAATTGGCACACTCATCAAAAATGACAACCGTGCGGCGGCCTCGCGAGAATAACCAGAAAGTCGAGCAGCCGTAATCGTGATCCCACTGCGCGAGGTTCCCGGGTTGAGCGCGAGAATTTGCGCTGTACCAATTACAAGTGCGTCGCGAATTGTCAGCGAGTCAACCGATTGCAAATGATTCTTTGAAGTTGCTCGGCGATCAGCCCAAATTAAGACAACACCAAAGACAATCAAACTCACGCTGATCAGTGCAGGACTGCCAAGTTTTTCGGTGATCTTGTCTTCGAACGCCGCACCGACGATGCCGGCAGGCACAGCAGACAAAACCAACAGCCATGCTCGTTGACCAGCAGATGTTGGTTGCTGTCGACGGCTGAAAATTAACTGCGAGCCTTGAGTAATGTAAACAATCAAATCTTTGCGCAGATAAATCAAAACAGCAACAAGTGTGCCGAGGTGCAGGGCCGTGTCGAAAGCCTTGGCTGTTGCCACTGTGTCGAAATCATTCCAGCCAAACAACCACGGCACAATCACTAAGTGACCGCTAGACGAAATCGGCAGAAATTCTGTTAGTCCTTGCACAATACCCAACACGATTGCGTGCAGGATTGACATTAATTAAGCGCCACTCATCATCACATCGCTAATGACCAGTGAAAGCCCGACTGCGCGCATTGGCAGCCAATCAACATCATTGCCCAGGTCAACAATATTCAACAACATTTTTTGCAAAGTTGATGCAATTGTGAACTCACGAATCGGTGCACCAAGTGTGCCGTTGGTGATGACGATGCCAGATGCGCCAGTCGAGAAGTCTCCAGAAATCGTGTTAACGCCGCTATGCATTCCCGAAACATCTTGAATCAGCACACCATCGTCAATGCCACTAATTAACTCGGCCTGAGTTTTGGTTCCGGGTTGCACTTGCATCGCTAAACAACTAACTCCAGGCGAACCAGCGAAACCTCCACGACTTGCGTTACCCGTGCTTTTGGTATTCATCCGCCGAGCACTGTAACTTGAGTGCACAAATTTTTTAAGCACGCCATTTTCAATCAGTACATTTCGTCGCGCTGCTAAACCTTCACCGTCAATATCTGTTGCCGTATACGCCAACGGATTTGTCGGATCATCAACAAGAGTGAACCTTGCATCTGCGACTTGTTGATTAAGACGGTCAGCAAACAAACTTCGGCCTTTAGCCAAACTTTCGCCGTTTAATACGCTGGACAAAATACTCACGAACTGCGAAGTTACATATGGGTCAAGCACTACTGTCACAAGTTTGCTGGCCGGCTTTGTCGCCCCCAACAAACGCGTTGCGCGATCTGCTGCTTCGCGGGCTGCTTTATTTAGATCAAATTCTTTCGGCGAATCGCCAACCGAGAACCCGAATCCTGTCAGAGATTCATCACCGTCGTCTGCCAAAGTTGACACCGAGACATAACAAGAATTGCCACGACCACTTTCGCGAATACCAGTTGTAGTGGCAACAGCCGTTTCGCCCCAGCCATCCTCGTAGTTTGCCTCTTCGGCACGCACTCGAGAATCGGCTGCCAGGGTTAATTTTTCTAACTCTTTCGTAATCGAAATCTTTTTATCAGTCGGATAATTTGCAAGTTCTTCATCCCAAAACTTCTGTGGAATTTGCGCAACACCATCTGGCTCGGCAAGACCAGCCCATTCGTCAACTGTGCCGAACTGAACATTGTCCCGTGCTTCAGCAAGTACTTCTGTAATCGCGTCGGCATCAAGCGTGCCCGCATAGGCAAAACCAGTTCGCCCATCTTTGATTACTCGAATACCAATACCTTCACTTTGCGCAGAAACAAAATGCTCAACTTCGCCTTCATAAACGCGCACCGAAGTTTCGCCGCCACGAGAAATATATGCTTCAACTTGTTCACCAGATTTTGCTTTGCCAACTATTGAGTCGGCGAGTTTTTGTAATTCTTGAACTCCATCACTCATGCTGCCGTGCCACCGATAGTTAGCGAACGCACACGAAGTGTTGGTTGACCATCACCGACCGGCACACCTTGACCGTCTTTGCCGCACATGCCAGGATTACCCATCGCGAAATCATTGCCAAGCAAGTCAATATCTTTCAAAACCTCTGGACCATTACCGATCAGGTTGCTTTCGCGAAGCGGTTCAGTAATTTCACCATTCTCAATTAAGTAAGCCTCGGTCATACCGAACACAAAGTCGCCACTTGCGGTATCAACTTGTCCGCCGCCAAGTTTGGCGATGTACACACCGTGCTTAGTGTCGCGCACAATGTCATCTGGATCTTCTTTGCCATTGATCACGAATGTGTTCGTCATTCGCACCATCGGCAAGTGCTGATAACTCTGGCGACGCCCATTGCCGCTTTGTACACGACCTTCTTTTCGCGCCCGCAAATAATCCCACATGTAATC
>CAMCUE010000113.1 GCA_945878705.1 Ferrithrix thermotolerans DSM 19514
CCTGGCATGCGTTCTAACGCGGAAGCCTCGAAAATATATGTACCACCATTCACATGGCGCGACAGTGTTTCTCCTACACCTGGTTTTTCTACAAATCGAACAACTTTGCCAGAAGCTTCGGTTTCAACAACACCATATTGAGATGGGTCTGCGACAGGCGTTAGATGTATCGTGCCTTTGGCTTTTGCCGACCGATGAAATGAAATCAGTTCTGCAACATCTAAATCGGTCAGGATGTCTCCATTAGCCACTACAAAAGTTTCGCCGCGCTTGTAAATACCCGCTTGTCGTGCGGCGAACCCGATTGCACCTGAAGTATCAAGTGGACGGTCTTCTACGGCGTAACTCAATTCAACTCCAGCGCATTGATTTGTCGGAAACGCATTTAGAAATGGTTCAGGTTTAAAACCAAGTGACAAAACCGCGTGCGTTATGCCACCTTTTGCCAACGACATCATCAATCGTTCAAGAAGTGGAAGATTACCAACTGGCAATAATGGTTTTGGCGTTTTAAAAGTCAGTGGTCGAAGTCGCGTACCAAAACCGCCGACTAGCACAACTGCGTGCATGCCAGATCTACCTAGGGTTTAAGTGTTAGTAGTTTTAGATCAGATGTTGTAACTGGTTGCGGTGCATCCACATCTTTTGCCACAAACGCAAGCGTTATCGCCATGCCGTTACCCGAGAGTCGAACCTTGCCGAGATCTGCAATTGAAATCTTTGATGATGAAACTTCAGAATCCCAAACCGAAACCTGCACCGATGCTTCTTTGTCGCCACACTTTGTATCTGTCTCTGTGATGGTTTCACCGTTATTGATGGATGCAGGAAATTTAATAGAATTATTCGTTACTTCTAAACCGTAAAGATCAAAAATTGTTTGCAAGTTTGCACGACGCTCACCAGAAAGAACTTGCGGCTCCCAACGGACAACACCTTGCGACTCGATGTATGCACCTGCTTTTAGTGTTGCCGCATCAGTACCGACATCTTGGCCCGCCGGCAAAGTATCAATGAACTGATCGCACTTATAAACACCGAAAGCGGTGTAATAGTTTTGTTTTGCAGTATCAAGTGCGCTCACTTGCTCTTGACTTTGTCGGGCGTAAGCGATCAGGGCCACACCAAGAATCAGGATCACGAAAATCACAGTCGGAAACAATGTTCCACCCTGCATTCGAACCTTTCGTCCCTTGCGGTTTTTACTTACAGCAGCAAGACGCGCGATTTTTTTAGCAGAAGATGAAGTACCCACGAAGAAGAAATACTACCGTCTCAACCCGTGTACAAGGCTTCATAGCGTTGCGCCACCGAGCCCGCAGACGCGTGGCCCTCTACCCAAATTCGTCCTCGCTCACCCATTTCACTAAGCAATTTATGGTCTTGAGCCATTGTTCTCAATGCGGATATAAATGCCGCCGAGTCGTCTGGCTCGACGCAAACCCCAGCTTTAGACGCCGCCAAAATTCTCGGTACTTCTGTATCTATATCAACGGCAGCACAAACAGGACGGCCAGCCGCAAGGACTGAATATGTTTTGGATGGCACACTCACCGAACCAAGCCCGCGCTTTAGCGCAACAACATGGATATCTCCAGTTGCCAACACTTCACTCAGCCGCGAGACATCTTGGTAGTCACCGAATTTTAAGTTGCTTAGTCCGATACCAGAACTGATCAAGGATTTGCGAGCCGCGCCTTCACCATTAATAACAAAAAATAAATGTGGCAACTCTTTTGCAGCCGCAATCATCATCTCAAGTGATTGCGAAAACCCAACATTTCCGGCATACATCACAATCAGCGAATCATCAATGCCAAGTTCTGTTCTGTAGTTAGTCATCCGCGACATTGGCGTTATTGCTTGTGTGTCCACAAAGTTCGGAATTACTCGCACACGATTATGAATGCGCTGGTCTAACTTTCTTTGCACATTGTTGGCTAGATCATCAGACAGCAAAACAACTAAGTCAGAGTTTTGATAGCTAACTCGCTCAAGCCACTTGGCTGCTTTAATAATTATTTTATTTGAGATCGCACCGGTTTCAATTGCGGCGTCCGGAAAAACATCTTGAATATTAAAAACAAGTTTTCCTCCACGAAACAACTTTGTGAGTCGGCCAGTCAGACCGAGTGTTAGCGGTGGCGACATTGCTAAAACGCCATCTACGCGACGCGGAAACCCACCAGCAACCACACTACGCAGACCGACAATTGCACTGAACAAAATAAATCCAACTGCACGTCGCAATAAATTTAATTTAGTCTTGCCCGCAAACGGCTGAACCCGGGTAATTGAACCCCACTGAGTTTTTTCAACTCTCCATAATGCTCCTGCCCAGCCTTGTTCAACTTGATGTTTGCGGTACCACGGCAGCGATGTGACCACATGTATCTCATGACCAAGATTTGCTAGTTCGTGAACAATTCTTGTCATCACAACACCAGTCGGTGCCATATCGGGCTCAAAATGTGGACATAAAACCACTAATCGCAATTTATTCAACATCAAAGTGCCGCTTCATAAGCGCTCAGTAGATCACTGCCAGAGTTTTTAACCGAATAATGCATCGCCCGAAGTTTGCCAGCCGTGACAAATTGTTCACGCTTTGCGTCGACAACTTGTAGAGCATCGGCCCAAGCAGCTATCTCAAGTGGCAAAACTAAACCAGCATCACTGATTACTTCAGGTAACGATGCACAGTTACTCGCTATAACCGGTGTACCAAGAATCATTGCTTCGATCACGGGTGCCCCAAAACCTTCGTACAAACTTGGAAACACGAGTGCGTTTGCCAATTTCATCAAACCATCTCGATCAGCGTCAATAACACGACCGATTCGCACAACTCGTTCATCTAAATTGAGGCGACGAACTTCGCGCATGAAGTCTTCTTCTGCTCGACCTCTTCCACCAGCACAAACAAGCACAAGATCTTTGTCAGTCCAGTGAGATTTCATCAGTTGCAATAAGAATCTGTGATTTTTGTGTGGATGAGTAATCGCCGGCAAAAAAATTACTTTTTTATCTGTCAGTCGCAGTCGATGTCGTAGTTCTTCTTCGGTTGTCGCATTTTTGCCGACAGCTTCATCAACACCATGGCGAACAACATGAATTTTGTCAACTCGTAATCCGAATGATTCAACCAATCGTTCTCGCACATACTCGGTTGGCGTCGTGACGATTGATGCTCGAGCCAACGAACTTGGAATAACTTTGCGCAGGTATCCCAGTCGCACACGACTAAAATTTTCAGGAAACGAAAGATACTGCACATCGTGCATCGTCAAGACTGAGCGTGCCGCACCAAATCTCGACAACGTTCCACCGCCATGGTGCATCAGATCGAATTTGCGAGATTTCTTTGCAAGCCATGTTTGTTCAAGTGCGATTCGCGCCGCGCGATTTCCGCTGTGTGCTGGAGCCTCAATGCACTTATAGATCTTGGCTATCTCAGGGTGATGTAACGCGAAACCTGGTTGTGTGAACAGCGTAATTTTGTAGTCAAGATTAATTTTCTCGTCTAGTGACACGCCCACTAATTGGCGAATCAGATATTCTTGCGAGCCACCTACTTGACCCGTACGCAACCACAATAAGTTGACCCCAATCTGCATTGATTTCACCTGAGCACCTCGTCATACACAGCCGCGGTTCGCACTGCTGTTTGGTGCCACGTCATCTCGGCAGCTCGTTTGCGCCCAAGTAAGACAAGTTCGTCTCGTCGATTCAATGCCTCAGTTACTCCGCTGGCAATACTTGCAACATCAAATTGATCCACGAGCACCGCTGCGCCACCAGCAACTTCTTGTGTTGATGAACCACGACTAGTCACGACGGGCACACCATGACTCATCGCTTCAAGAATTGGCAAACCAAAGCCTTCCATTAGAGATGGGTAACAAAATGCGCTCGCGTTTGAATATAGAACGTCGAGATCACTAGCCGTAACGAAACCAAGAAATTTAACTCGAGTTGAAGTTTTTGATTTATTGTTTGTTATCGAATCAAGTTTTATGTCTCCCCAACCAGTAGCGCCAACGACAACTAGTTGTGGCGCCGAATCACCAAGAGTTTCGAGCGCAGCCACCAGTCGAGAAAGGTTTTTCCGTGGCTCCAAGGTGCCGACAAACAAAAGATACTCGCCCGATAAACCTAAACGATCAAGAACTTGCGCTGCGTTCGGTGCAATCACCGGCGTATTCACCCCGAGCGGCACATGGCTTAAACGATCAGCCGAAAAACCAAATTCGAGACAGTCTTGTAGCGTCGCTTGTGACGAACACAACAAAATTTCTGCACGTTTCAATAAAACTTTCAAACTTCGCCGAAACACTGAGTTACCACGACGGCTAAAGAATTCTGGATACTTCAAAAATGCCAAATCATGAACCGTCGCGACCATTTTTGCGCGAGACGCAAGCGGAATAATCGATGTGCAATGCAAAAGATCAATTTCGCCAGTCGCACGTTCTACGCGTGGAGCACGAAATCGCAGTGACGCTTCATAAAGCGCAGCACCATGCAATGCAAGTTGCCGAACTTTTATTGGTGGCGCATACGATGGGTCTGGCTCACCTTGATTGTTTCCCGCTACACCAATGAGTTGCACATCTGGTCGCGCACCTGACATCGCTCTGGCAACTTCTATTGCCGCGGTCGCAGTCCCACCTGGCACGCGATGCCAACACTGCTCTAATGAGTAAGCCACGCGCACGCCTTCTATTCTGCCCGCCTTGGCTTCGTATC
>CAMCUE010000114.1 GCA_945878705.1 Ferrithrix thermotolerans DSM 19514
CGATTTGTATATTGCCGATGAAATTTTCGTTTGTGGCACCGCGGCAGAAGTTGGTTCTGTGAGTTCTGTAGATGATCGTAAAGTTCCGTGCCCAGGGCCGATGACAAAAGCAATTGCTGCGACCTATGCAAAGGCAGTTCGTGGTCAAGATGACCGTTATAAACAATGGTGTGAGTTAGTAAAGTAGTCGAGCATGACTAAGCCTGTGTCTGAACACATGTCAAAATCACCTGAACTTGTTGAGGTCTTTGACACGACTTTGCGTGACGGAATGCAAGTTGAGGGCGTCTCGGCAAGCGTGCAAGACAAACTTCGCATCGCCGAGCAACTTGATTATCTCGGTGTTCAATACATTGAAGGCGGCTGGCCTGGAGCGAACCCCAAAGACATTGAGTTTTTTGCTCGCGCCCGCTCAGAACTTAAGCTAAAGACTTCAACACTTGTCGCTTTTGGTTCGACTCGTAGACCCGCTGGCAAAGTAGATGATGATGCAACACTGCGAAACCTTATTGAAGCCGAGACAAGCGCCGTGTGCATTGTCGCAAAGTGTTCTGACTACCACGTCGAGCAAGCATTGCAAACCACTCTTGATGAAGGGGTGGCGATGGTCAGCGACTCTGTCAAGTTTTTGGTCGCCAACAATCGTCGAGTTCTTGTCGACATGGAGCATTTTTTTGACGGTTACAAACACAACGCAGAGTTTTCGTTGCGCGTGCTTGAAGCCGCGGTAATCAACGGCGCAACACATTTAGTTTTGTGTGACACCAACGGTGGGTCATTACCAAATGAAGTTGAAACCATTGTTGCTGATGTGCGTCGTCACATGGGTAGTGATGTAATAATCGGCATCCACTGTCACGATGACACAGGTTGTGCAGTTGCTAACTCACTTGCTGCGGTGCAAAGCGGTGCTCGTCATGTGCAGGGCACGCTCAATGGTCTTGGTGAGCGCACTGGCAACACGAACTTGACGACGGTTATTCCAAACTTGCAATTGAAACTTGGCTACAAGTGCTTGCCTGAGGGTCATCTTGAGAGACTCACTCAGGTCAGCAATCATGTCGCCGAAGTTCTTAACCGCCCGATGAACCCTCAAGCGCCTTATGTGGGTGTTTCGGCCTTTGCTCACAAAGCGGGCTTGCATGTCTCAGCGATTGCTCGCGCCAAAGATGCGTACGAGCATGTTGCACCAGAACTTGTCGGCAACGGTACACGCTTTTTAGTTTCGGAGATGGCCGGACGAGCGACGATTTCAATGAAGGCGCAAGAGTTGGGTATTGAAATGGATGGTCCTGCGACTAATCAAGTTCTTGACGACCTCAAGCGACTTGAGTTTGAGGGTTACCACTTCGAAGCGGCCGATGCCTCGCTCGAATTATTAATGCGCCGAGCAACTGGTTGGGATCAATCTTTTTTCAAAGTTGAGTCAATGCGTGTGATCACAGATGAAGCCGCATCGGGAACTTTTACAACTGAGGCGACAGTAAAAGTTTGGGTCGGCGAAAATAGAAATGTCTTTACATCCGAAGGCAACGGTCCGGTTAACGCAATTGATACTGCGTTGCGTGAAGCATTGCGAACTAGTTATCCGCAATTAGAGCGTGTGCATCTCACCGACTATAAAGTACGAATTCTTGATTCAGGGTCTGCGACTGGCGCCGTAACGCGAGTGTTAATCGACGCCACAGATGGTGAACGAACTTGGACAACAATCGGAGTATCGGCGAACATCATTGAAGCGTCGTGGCGTGCACTTGAAGAATCTTTGGTCTATGGTCTGCTGCATTTGCAGGCTTGATCTCATCACTGACTGATCTAGGATATTTGTCTTATGGCAGCCCCAAAGTTCACACCTGTAGATCCAACCGATCGTCCTCGTTCTTATTCTTCGCCAGAACATATTCCGGCACCGTGGCACAATGATCGCCCCGCTGCAGTCAAAGGTCGCCAGCCAACTGGAAGTCGACTTGGGTTTCAAGGACCAGATCAGGGATATGCATTGAAACTCGCAGAAGGTTTGCGCAAAGAAATAGTTTTGCAACGTGGCGAGTCGGCCGATGATGCAATTCGTGGATCACTTGCGATTGCGTTGCGTCGTGCTTCCAAATATGGTCGCGCTCCAGTTATCCATGATCTAAATATTGCTTTCGGAATCTGGGGCTGGATGCTTGTCAATCCACCTGCTGATCTTGTTGAGCGTCGACAAGAACTATTCTCAGGTCTCGGAAAAGTGGCTGATCATTATTCCGAGACTCGACTTCTTGTAGATCTTGTTCCAGATAGCACGATGATCATGTCGTATGAACAAATTAAAACTGGAATGCCAGGCAGTTGGCATGCACTCACTGGAGCGTAGTTTTAATCTTTTTCGGCGTGGGCTTCTAAGTCTTTAAGCGAAACAAATTCAAGAGTCAATGTGTGCGTCGAACGCAAGCGAACCTTTGGCGCTTTCCCGGCTTCAAAAGCTTCTTGCCATCGTGGGGCACATAGGCACCACTGGTCACCAGGTTTAAGACCGGCAAAACCGTATTGGGGCATTGGGGTTGAGAGATCGTTACCAACTGATTTTGAATAAGCCAAAAATTCTTCAGTCATAACAGCGCAGACGGTATGTACACCGGTGTCATCACCGCTTGTTTCGCAACATCCCGTGCGATAGAAACCAGTCACGGGGTCAAAGTTGCACGGCTCAATTGGATCACCATAAACATTTGTTTGCTGACTGGTCGACATTAAATTATCTCCATCGGTTTTCAGTTAATCGTCATTCCGACGAGTCGACCGATTATGTAGGTGACTCCAACAGCAAGCAACATAATCAAAACTTGGCGCACTGCGCTAGAAATTTTAGATCGCTCAGCCTGTTGGCCAATTGCGCCGCCAGCGATGGTGGCTGCAAAAATAGCGACCGCAATCGATGCATACTTCGCATTGTTGCCACCGCCAAAAATCCATGGCAACACCGGCAACATCGCCCCGCTCAAAAATGCAATTAACGAAACCATTGCAATTTGAATTGGGTTTGGTAGGTGATCGGGGTCAAGACCAAATTCCTCGCGCGCGTGAACCATCACGGCACGCTCTGGGTTCTGCATCACTTCTTTTGCAGAAGTTGCTGCTTGCTCGGCCGACATTCCGTGCTGGCGATACATCGCTGCGAGTTCTGAAGTTTCTGCTCCCGGATGAAGTTTTAGTTCGCGAAGCTCAAGAGCAATTTCGCGTTCAACTAATTCGTTTTGTGCACTAATCGAAACCCATTCACCAGCAGCCATACTTGCGGCACCTGCAACAGCAGCGGCAATACCTGCAAGGCGCACAACACTTGAGTCAACTCCACCAGCAGCAAAACCGATTATCAAAGAAACATTCGAAACTAAGCCATCGCTGAAACCAAACACACCGGCGCGTGCTGATCCACCTGCAAGTGCTCTGTGGTCTGGATGACCCTCGTGTTCTGCTGTTTTGTTTGCCACAGCGACAACGATAGTTCTGTCATCGTCAACAACACGCACCGAGATAGCCTTGGGACAGATGGCACAGACACCGCGCTACCGATTTGCGCCGTCACCAACGGGATATTTTCATGTTGGAGGTGCGCGCACTGCGTTATATAACTGGATTCTCGCACTACAAACACGTGGTGTTTTTGTTTTACGGATTGAAGACACCGATGACTCGCGTAATAATCCGCAGTGGACGCAAGGAATTGTTGATGCGCTGGCATGGCTCGGAATTGACGGAAGCGATTCACATTTCGAAGGACCCTATTTTCAGTCGGCGAACGCGGCGTTGCACGTGGCAGCGGCTGAAAAACTTTTCGCACAAGGCAAGGCTTACTATTGCGATTTAACGACTGAAGATATTCAAAAACGCGCAAAAGAATCCGGCAAACAATCCGAGCGCCAAGGTTATGACGGGTATTCGCGTGACCGTGGTCTTGGGCCAGGTCCTGGTCATGTTTTGCGGTTTCGCGTGCCGCAAGGCAAAACAGTTGTCAAAGATCAAGTCCGAGGTGAAGTCGAATTTGATAACGCAACTATTGAAGACTTCGTTCTATTGCGTAGCAATGGTTCACCGGTATTTCTAATCGCAAATGTTGTTGACGACATCAATCAGGGCATTACCCATGTTGTGCGCGCTGAAGAGCACCTGCCAAATGCGCCAAAACAACAGATGATTTGGGATGCGCTGGGATCAACGCCGCCAAATTGGGCCCATGTGCCTGTGCTTGTTAATGAGCAGCGAAAGAAGCTCTCAAAGCGTAGAGACAAAGTTGCAGTTGAGCAATATCGCGAAGAAGGAATTTTGTCCGATGCGATGAAAAACTATTTGATGACACTGGGTTGGGCGCCAGCAGGTGACACCGAGATCGTGCCGTTTCAAAAAATAGTTGACGAGTTTGCACTTGGCAGTGTAAATCACTCGCCAGCGTTTTTTGACATCGTCAAAATGCAGTCGTTTAATGCAGAATACATTCGAGCGATGACGGTTGATGAGTTCATTGCAGCCTCTGAAGTTTGGTTAACGGGCGAGCACGCACCGTGGAAGCAAGCAGATTATGACGCGAAAGTTTTTGCCGAAATTGCACCCCTGGTGCAGACGCGAGTGCAGTTGCTGCAAGATGTGCCGAGCATGGTTGAT
>CAMCUE010000115.1 GCA_945878705.1 Ferrithrix thermotolerans DSM 19514
GAACCTGTTGAACCAGCAATTGCAACTCGCTTCACGGTTCAAATAGCCCAAGGAGTAAGTACCAAAGTCAGATAGTAAATGACTGGCAATGTAAACAACATGCTGTCGAAACGGTCAAGCGCACCACCATGGCCACGAAGTAGTGTTCCGAAATCTTTGATGTCAAGGCTGCGCTTGATCATCGACTCAGTGAGGTCACCAATTGGTGCTGCAATTGAGATCACTGTCGCGATAATCAACCACTGGCTCAACTTCGTCCATGTTCCGCTTTGCATCCCAGCCCCGATGACAACAGCGAAAGTTCCGATCGCCCCACCGACAAAACCCTCCTTTGTTTTTCCAGGACTAATCCATGCACGCAGAGCGCTTCGTCCAGCAGCAGAGCCGATGAAATATGCGAATACATCGTTGGCAATTACACCGACGACCACCAAAAACAAAGTGTCGGTGCCAACATTTTCAAAACCTGCGCCCGCATTGGACAATCTCAAAATTAATGCTCCATAAGAGCCAAACAATCCGATCCAGATTATTCCGAGCATTGTCAATCCCATGTTTGTTGCTGGGTCGCTTTCAACGCTCGTTGTCCCTATGAAACTTACAGATGCTGCAAGAAGAGCAAAAGCAAAAACGATTGGCAAACCCGATTCGCCCAGCCAATATGCAGTCAGCGGAGCGCAAATACATGCAATGACTCCAACAACCATCGCTGGTTGAAATCCAGTGCTAGAAGTCTGTGAGAAAAACTCAACAGCCGCAAGCCCAAGAAATACTGTTAGCAAACTAATCACTGCAACTGGACCGACCAATGTTGCGCCGATATATAAGGCCCCGAGTAGTGCCCCGACAGCAGTCGCAGTTGGAATATCACGCTTAGTGGAAGCCTGCGCTTCAGTTGCATGACCTTGTCGCGTTCTCGGTCGTGGTCCTGTGCCAGAATCGCTTCGATTGCTAGCCCTAGTGCGACGAACTTGCGGCGGTCTCATGCCAGAACCTGTTCGATCTTGATCTCGCCGAACCGATCCTCCTGTTGAATCTCTGAGTGGAGTGTTTGTTTTTGAAATCGGCCGATTTTGTTCGCCAGTTGGATCTGAACCGATTGAGATGCGACCCGCTGGGGAAGGACGAGAAACAGCCAATGGCGGGTTGTTCGGCTCAATTCGCCGAGTGGTACCTGTCAAATTGACCGTATTGCGACGACCTCCCGCAGCCGGAGTTGGAGAAATCGTGTCCTCTGAAATTTTCACAAATTTTGGCGACTGCCCTGTCGGCATGTCTTGCCAGTTAGGCAACTGCTCTGTTTGAGTTCCGCCGAACGAAATTGTCGGAGTTGCGTCATCTTCATCAGCAAATTTGACTACACCGAATTCGTCGCCGAAATCTACAGACAAATTCTCAGCCGGCAAGCGTTCGATCAATTTTGGAGTGTCGTCGTTTGAGATATCACTACCGTCAAAATTTTCGCCGTCTATTCGATCACTCATGATTTTTGCACCCCAAAGACATCAATTTGCATACCAACAAGACTAGACCTCTAGAAGTTCGTGTTCCTTGCGTGTAAAAGCCTTATCAATGCTCTCAACCGTGGTGTGGGTAAGCGATTCGAGCTCTTTTTCGGCACGGTCAAGTTCATCTTGTGAAATTTCTCCGTCTTTCTTAGCGGTCTCCAATAATTTTCTTGCATCGCGCCGGACGTTGCGCACCGCGATCCGTCCGTCTTCAGCCATATTTTTTACAACCTTAACAAATTCTTTTCGACGCTCTTCGGTGAGTGCCGGAAAACTAAGTCTGATTACAACGCCATCGTTGCTCGGTGACAGACCAAGATCACTAGATTGGATTGCCTTTTCAATTGCGGCAATCGAACCGCGGTCATGTGGCTTGACGACCAACATTCGGGCCTCAGGAACCTGAAACGATGCCAATTGTTGTAACGGCACGAAGGCACCAAAATATTCAACTTGAATTTTTTCTACAAGTGAAGCATTGGCTCGCCCAGTTCTCACGCCAATAAATTGTGCCTGAACATGGTCTAAAGCCTTACCCATGTTGTCTAAAGCTTCAAGCAGAGTTTCTTCTATCACCCGACAAGTGTCCCGACTTGTTGTCCTTCAAGAATTTTGCGAATGTTTCCTTTTTCGAGCAAATTAAACACGACGATCGGAATTTTGTTATCCATGCAGAAAGTTATCGCTGTCGAGTCCATGACTTTGAGACCCTTGCTGATGACATCCAAATAACTTATTTGGTCAAATCGTGTTGCAGTTTTGTCAAGCTTCGGATCAGCCGTGTAAACACCATCAACACCGGAGTGCGTGCCCTTTAAAATTGCTTGCGCTGAAATCTCAGCGGCGCGAAGGGCGGCCGCTGTATCTGTAGTAAAAAACGGATTGCCTGTTCCGCCAGCCAAAATTACAACACGACCTTTTTCGAGATGCCGTTCAGCGCGGCGACGAATATATGGTTCAGCGACTTTTGGCATTTCAACTGCAGTCATCACTCGCGAGAACTGACCAACTCGTTCAAACGCATCTTGCAATGCGAGTGCGTTCATCACCGTTGCGATCATTCCCATGTAGTCGGCCTGCGCTTGATCCATTCCTTGACCAGCACCCTTTAGTCCGCGCCAAAAGTTGCCACCTCCGACAACGACTGCGATATCAACATTTAAATCGCGTCGAGCCTCATGTAACTCAGTCGCGATTTGATGCAACACGTCGCTGTCCAAACCAAAACCGGTTGGTTCGGCAAGTGCTTCGCCCGATAATTTTAAAACAACTCGATTCCAACGAGGAATCTTTGAGGCCGCACCTGTCATAGGTGATTAGCCTATTTCAACCTGCGCAAAGCGAATGATTTTGGCTGAGCCAATAATTTGAGCCACAGACTGCTTATCATCTTTGGCATATGGCTGTTCAAGCAAGCAAATATCTTTGTAGAAACCCGTTATTCGGCCATCGACGATTTTGCCAATTGCTTGCTCTGGTTTGCCCTCATTGCGAGTTACTACTTCAAGGGTCGCACGCTCGGCTGCTACCACCTCGTCTGGAACATCTTTCATTGTCAGATATTTTGGTCGAGCAAATGCGACATGCACCGCAATGTCGTGTGCCAGTTCTTCTGTCGCTCCTGACATTTCAATCAGAACACCATTGATTCCGCGACCACCTTGCAGATGCGAGTAAGAACCAAGAATATTTCCGGACGCTGCTTCGAAACGCACGACATCACCGAGTTCAATTTTTTCTTTAAGCAATATCTTTAAGTCTTCAAGTTGTGTTGCTCGTTGCGAAACCGCTACTTCGCCATTTTTGGCTACAAGATCAACCAGTGCATCGGCCTCTGTCTTGAAGCCATCACTGCTTGCAACGAAATCAGTTTCGCACTTGAGTTTGACGATTGCGCCAACATTGCCGCTGATCAATAACGAAACAAGACCTTGTGCATTGTCTCGGTCGTCGCGTTTGGCGCTTGCCGAAAGACCTTTTTCTCGAAGCCACAGTTTTGCTGCTTCAAAATCTCCATTGGCTTCTTCAAGTGCTTTCTTGCAATCCATCATTCCGGCACCAGTTGCTTGGCGCAGGACTTGTACTTCTTTTGCTGTAAATGCCATCGTGATCAGTGCTACCTATTTCGTCTCTGCGCTTGGTGCAACCCGAGCATCGCGCTTGGCCATGTCGGCTGCCGCTTGAAGTTTTGCGGATTCTTGTTGTGCATCAAATGCTGCTTGCTCTGCAGCAGTTCGAGTTGCTGGTACAGGTGGCGGCACTGGTGCTGTTGAAGTGCCAGTTGTTGGCGCGGTTCTTGGCGTCATTTTTTCTGCGATGTAACGTCCTTCGATAACAGCCTCGGCAATTACGCGAGCCATTAACTCATTGGCACGAATTGCGTCGTCGTTTCCAGGAATTGGATAGTCGATGACATCTGGGTTGACATTTGTGTCTACGATTCCAATTACTGGGATGCCAAGTTTGCGCGCTTCAGTAACCGCGATGTGCTCTTTGAGCGTGTCGACAACGAAGATTGCGTTTGGTCGTCGTCCCATTGAACGAATGCCCGACAAGTTGCGCTGCAACTTCTCAAGCTCGCGCCCAATTAATAGCGCTTCTTTTTTTGGCATCAATTCAAATTCGCCAGTGTCTCGAAGTCGCTCGTACTCTTGCATCTTGTTTACGCGCTTTGAGATCGTGTCGAAGTTTGTCAACATTCCACCCAGCCAACGCTCGTTGACATATGGCATGCCGCAATGTTCGGCGTAAAGACGCACAGGATCTTGCGCTTGTTTTTTTGTACCAACAAATAAAACATTGCCACCGTTAGCGACGAGGTCGCGAACGAATCTGTAAGCATCTTCAATGCGAACAAGAGTCTGTTCAAGATCAAGGATGTAAATACCGTTGCGCTCACCGTAAATGAATCGCTTCATTCGTGGATCCCAACGGGCTGTGCGATGACCGAAGTGAACTCCAGCCTCAAGCATCTGACGCATGCTGATTATTGCCATGACTATTCCTTTATGAGTGGTTGAGTGCATGATCTCCCGCGCCGAAGCGACCACAAAATGGAAACCATGCAATTTAATAATGGGATAAAAATTACAGCTATAAAACTTATAACTACTTCTACTTCTAGCCCCGA
>CAMCUE010000116.1 GCA_945878705.1 Ferrithrix thermotolerans DSM 19514
CCATTTGAATACGTGCGACTTTCAAAGTGCTTGCACTCAGTTCGCATCGACATAATTAGATTTTACTTCAGCGGGCTTTTATCAGCCGACCGAGCCTTCCATTTGCAATTCGATCAAGCGACTCCATTCAACGGCGTATTCCATTGGCAATGTGCGAGTGACTGGCTCGATGAACCCGTTGACGATCATGCTCATCGCTTGCTCTTGCGAGAGTCCGCGACTTTGAAGATAGAAAAGTTGTTCGTCGGCGATTTTTGAAACAGTTGCTTCGTGACCAATTTGTGCGTCGCGCTCGCCGACCTCCATGTATGGAAATGTACGGCTCTCGCTTTGTTCGTCGAGAATCAACGCATCGCACTGCACATGGCTCTTGCAATTAGTTGCGCCTTCTTCGACACGAACTAAACCTCGGTATGCAGTGATTCCGCCGTCTTTGGAGATTGATTTTGAAACAATCTTTGAAGTTGTCTCAGGGGCAGCGTGAATCATTTTTGCACCAGCATCTTGGTGCTGTCCAGCGCCTGCGTAAGCAACCGATAACACTTCACCTGAGGCTTTTGGTCCCATCAAATAAACACTTGGATATTTCATCGTCAATTTTGAACCGATGTTGCCGTCAATCCACTCCATGTGGCCTTCTGTTTCAACGCGCGCACGCTTGGTGACCAAGTTGTAAACATTTGGCGACCAGTTTTGAATTGTCGTATATGTGACATGCGCACTTGGCTTGACGATAATTTCGACAACTGCTGAGTGCAACGAATCTTTTGTATAAACCGGAGCAGAGCAACCTTCGATGTAGTGAACTTTTGAACCTTCGTCAGCGATAATTAATGTGCGCTCGAATTGACCGGCGTTTTCGCTGTTAATTCTGAAATAAGCCTGCAACGGCATTTCGCACTCAACGCCTGGCGGAACATAAATAAAAGAACCACCTGACCAAACTGAAGTGTTGAGTGCAGAAAACTTATTGTCACCCGGCGGAATGACCGAACCAAAATATTGCTTGACGAGATCTGGATACTCACGCAATGCTGTATCCATGTCGCAAAACAAGATGCCGAGTTTTTCGAGATCTTCACGATTGCGATGAAATACAACTTCGCTTTCGTATTGAGCGGTGACGCCGGCCAAATATTTGCGCTCTGCTTCTGGAATACCAAGTTTTTCATATGTCTTGCGCATCTCTTCGGGGAGGTCTTCCCATTCGCTGACCTGGTCTGTGGCTGGCTTTAGGTAGTAGTAAATATCTTGAAAATCAATGTCTGGCATGTTGACTGCAAACCAGTCGAGCATCGGCTTTTTTTCGAATGTCTGCAGCGAGCGCAAGCGCATCTTGCGCATCCACTCTGGCTCGCCTTTCCACCACGAGATTTGCTCTACAACACCAGGGTTCAATCCTTTAACGGGCTCAAAGGCATATTCGACTTCATCGCTCCAGCCGAGTTGATATTTGCTGAGATCTAGATCAAATGACGTCATTTCAAATTCTCCTTGGACTGGATAAACAATTAGCCGTTTAGCTAACTAATTAACACTGTCTGCATAGTAACAATTATCGCAAGTAAATGCTCAAAACCAGACAGGCAGTTCGTCACAGATAGCCTGACGCATCTCATGGAACGCTTCGGGCTCGTCGGTTTACCAAACGCTGGAAAGTCGTCCTTATATAACGCTCTGACAGGGTCGAACGCACTTGCCGCACCGTACCCATTTGCGACCAAAGATCCGAATATCGGCATGGCGAAGGTTCTTGACCCGCGACTTGATGCGCTAGCAGTGATGTCAAAGACGCAGAAAACTGTTTACGCCACTGTTGAAGTTGTTGATATTGGTGGACTCGTCGAAGGCGCAAGCAAAGGTGAAGGGCTCGGAAATAAATTTCTTGCCAACATTCGCGAAGTGGATGCAATCGTTTATGTGTTGCGTGCATTTGCTGACGATGATATTCCTGGGCCGAGTGACCCGCTTGAACATTTACGAGTACTCGAAATTGAACTTGCGCTCGCCGATCTTGAATCTGTTGAGACAAAAATTAATCGGATGCAGAAGGCTGCCCGAATGGACAAGTCGCTTGAAGATGAACTTGGCGCGTTGACGCGCGCGCAGGCGAATCTCGCCGAAGGTCGACCGCTATATCGGGCGGTGATTTCAAAAGATGATTTAGAGTTATTGGCACCTCATTTTTTGTTGACGACTCGACGAGTGTTGGCAGTTGTTAACGTCGCCGAAGACGACTTGGCGCGAATTCCAGAGTTTGAGGCAATCGTGCGCAAAGAACTTGCGCCACCTGGTTCAGCAAGTGAGAACCAAGTTGAAGTTCTTGGCATGAGCGTGCAACTTGAAGCCGAAGCCGCACAGTTAGAACCCAAAGATCGCAAAGAAATGCTCGAGGCACGTGGGCTAGGCGAAGGTGCTTTACCACGAATGGTTCGCTCGGCATATCACCTGCTTGGACTCCGAACTTATTTCACGACTGGCGAAAAAGAAACTCGCGCCTGGACATTTCATGCTGGTGCAAAAGCACCCGAGTGTGCAGGAAAAATTCACAGCGATCTGCAACGCGGTTTCATTCGCGCCGATGTGATTGCGTGGGATGAACTTCTGAGCATTGGATCTTGGAACAAAGCAAAAGATGTCGGCACGATTCGCGTTGAAGGCAAAGATTACGAAGTGGTTGACGGCGACACCCTAGAAATTCGCCATAATACTTAACTAGTCTGTTAGTGCGACTATGAGTGGACCGGCTCAATTTAAGACTGGTTGGTTGGTATGTCAGGCGCAAGTGCTTTCGAGTTTGGATATCGCTGATACTGCAAAGTCACGGCGACGCGGCTTGATCGGTCAGACAGAAATTGAAACTCCGTTGCTGATTGATTCATGCAGATGGATTCATACATTTGGCGTGAAATGTTTGCTGGATGTCGCATATCTTGATGCTGAATTGAAGGTCGTAAAGATTCAGACAATAAAACCACGGCGGATTGCAATGCCCGTATTTGGCGCACGACATGTGCTTGAGGCTGGCGCGGGAAACTTTGAAAATTGGGGGCTTGTAATTGGCCACACAGTTGAGGCTCGACGAACATGAGTAACGGTTCAACTACGAAATCTGCAGTCAAAGATGCTGGCGCATTGGTTTTAGTTGCAACGCCAATTGGCAATCTTGGTGACATGACCCAACGGGCAATTGAAGCGCTACAAAACGCAGATGTGATTTGTTGCGAAGATACGCGACACTCTGGAAAGCTGCTCGCACATTTTGGAGTAACTGGCAAAAAACTTATCGTGATTAACGAACACACCGAATACGACGCCCGTGAAGAAATTGTTTCGCTAGTTACTTCAGGCTCGGTCGTTGCTTTAATTACTGATGCTGGAACACCAGGCATCAGCGACCCAGGCGAACGGTTAGTCGTCGCGGTTATTCAAGCCGGTGGCAATGTGACTGCCGTGCCTGGAGCATCAGCATTGACAATGGCCCTCGTAATTAGTGGCTTGCCAACTTCGCGATTTGTGTTTGAGGGTTTTTTGCCGCGCAGTGGGGCTGATCGCACCGAAAGACTTGCAATGACAACAACAGAGCCACGCACGATTGTGCTTTACGAAGCACCACATCGACTTGCAAAAACTTTGAGCGATTTAACAACGGCGTGCGGCGCAATGCGACGTATCGTGCTGGCTCGCGAACTGACAAAACTGCATGAACAGATTTGGCGCGGAACTTTGCAAGATGCAAACATGTTTGTCGCGGCGACCGAGCCGCGTGGTGAATATGTGATCATCATTGAGCCAGCCAAACCACCTGCTCCGCCCACTGATGAAGAACTAGTCGCCGCAATCAAAACTGAACTTGCCAAAGGCGTAAGGCGCCAAGATTCTGCCGCGCGAGTTTCAGCCCGCTTTGGCGTTGCCAAACGCCATGTCTATGAACTTGCGCTACAAGTTCGTGACGATAATTAAAGAGCGCTTATACAATCGCTAACACAACCATTAGTAACAAGCCTGAAACTGTAAGTTATATACGTGCAAAAGTTCTCGGCAACGACGCCAATTTATTACGTCAATGCTAAACCACATCTGGGTCACGCGTATACGACGATCATCGCTGACGCTGTTTGCCGCTGGCACAAACTTTGTGGTGAAGATGTACATCTATTAACTGGCACCGACGAGCATGGTTTAAAGATTCAGCAGTTCGCCGATGCCGAAGGTATCTCACCCAAAGAATTTGTCGACAAAATTGCACCGTTATTCGCAGATGCGTGGGATCGCCTGGATATTGACATCAATGATTTTATTCGCACAACCGAAGAGCGCCACAAAATTGGCGTGCAAAAACTATTGCAAGCCTGCTACGACGCTGGCGACATTGAAGTTGATGTCTATCGCGGCCACTATTGCGTTGCCTGCGAGGCTTACTACACACCCGAAGAACTCGACAACGGCAAATGCAAAATCCATAACACGAAGGCCGAGTATGTCGAAGAAGAAAACTATTTCTTTCGCCTGTCGCGCTACGAAGAAAAACTTCTGAAGTGGTACGCAGACCACCCTGATGCAATCAAACCAGATCATCGCGTCAATGAAGTAACT
>CAMCUE010000117.1 GCA_945878705.1 Ferrithrix thermotolerans DSM 19514
GCGTGTCAGAAGACATCGCAAACTAAAACTTAGGCGACTGATGGGCCAGGTGGTTCGGCATTTCGCAAACGACGAGCACCGACTAGTTGCTTTGCGGTTTCTGATGCCACTGCAGCGTCTCGACAATATGCATCGGCGCCAACAGCAACGCTGAATTCTTCGTTCAACGGTGCGCCACCAACCAAAATGATGTACTTGTCGCGAATGCCTTTTTCTTTCATCGTGTCAACGACGACTTTCATGTACGGCATCGTCGTCGTCAGTAGCGCCGACATACCAAGAATGTCAGGCTTGTGTTCTTCGAGTGCTGCAAGGTATTTATTGACATCTGTGTTGATGCCGAGATCAACGACTTCGAAACCAGCACCCTCCATCATCATCGCGACCAAGTTCTTGCCGATGTCGTGGATGTCGCCTTTGACGGTGCCGATTACAACTTTTCCGACAGACTCTGCGCCAGTCTCTGCAAGGAGAGGACGCAAGATGGCCATTCCGCCTTTCATTGCATTTGCAGAAAGCAGAACTTCGGGCACGAACAAAATGCCATCGCGAAAGTCAATGCCAACAATTCTCATACCTTCAACTAGTGCATCTTGTAAAACTTTTGTTGGCGTCCAACCGCGATCTAGCAAGATAGTTGTGCCTTCAATAATTTCTGGTCCGAGACCGTCGTAAAGGTCGTCGTGCATTTGCGCGGTGAGATCTTCGTCTGATAATTGCGCGAGGTCAATGTCTTCGAATTCTTCGTTGCTCACAACTGCTCCATTTTAGTTTTTTTAGATGTTTAGATAATCGGGGGTTCTCTGTGTTCGCTGAGATCACTCAGCACAACGAAGTGAAACGCTATCAGTTTGCGTGGCTGAAGAACTTGACCGTCTGCGAACTTAATGGCAGATTACCAAGAATTATGTCGGCGGCCTTTTCGGCAATCATCATCGTCGGTGCGTAAATATTGCCGTTAGTGACATAAGGCATCACAGAAGCATCGACCACACGAATGCCAGTCATCCCCCGCACTCGCATTGTCAACGGGTCAATAACTGACATTTCATCAGCGCCCATTCGGCACGTACACGACGGGTGATATGCCGTCTCGCCGTCACGGCGAACCCACTCAAGAATCTCTTCATCTGAACTAGCGGCTGGGCTTGGTGAAATCTCGCCTCCGTCATAAGGCTCAAAAGCCGGCTGAGACAAAATCTTTCGCGCTGCAGCAATTGCCTCGACCCACTCTTGGCGATCTTGCGGCGTGGATAAATAGTTGAGACGCAATTCGGGCTTTACACGAACATCCGGAGATTTAATTCGAACCGAACCTCGCGAATTTGAATACATTGGCCCGATGTGAACTTGATAGCCGTGACCACCAGAAGGTGCAGTGCCGTCATAGCGCACAGCAATCGGTAAAAAGTGAAACATCAAGTTCGGATATTTGAAAGAATCGTTACCGCGGATAAACCCTCCGCCTTCAAAATGATTTGATGCACCTGGTCCACGACGAAATAACCACTGCAAACCGATCCACGGCCTCCTGTGAAACTTCAGATTCGGATTTAGCGATACGGGCTGCTTGCAAGAATGCTGAACATAGACCTCAAGATGATCCTGTAGGTTTTCTCCGACACCTGGCAGATGATGTACTGGTTCGACGCCGACACTTTTCAAAAATTCAGAATTGCCGATTCCTGATACTTGCAATAACTGTGGCGAGTTAAAAGACCCACCACACAAAATAACTTCACGAGCAGAAACAGTTCGCTTGCGTCCTAACGGTAACTCAAAATTCACACCCGTAACTTTTTTATCTTCGACGATTAGTTTCGTAACCAATGCACGACAAATAACAGTGAGATTCTTTCGGTGCATAACTGGGTGCAGATATGCGCGAGCCGCACTCAGACGTCTGCCCCGACGAACATTGCGATCAAATGCAGCGAAGCCTTCTTGCTTGAAACCGTTCACGTCTGTTGTAAGTTCGTGACCAGCCTGTTGAACAGCCTCAAAAAATGCGCCGAACAATGGATTCTTTACTGGACCTCGCTCTTGTACGAGCGGTCCATCGTGACCCCGAAATTCGTCATCACTGGTGGCTGCCAAACAATTTTCGAGACGCTTGAAATATGGCAAACAGTGTGCGTAATCCCAACTAGACATACCAGGGTCACTCGCCCATCGTTGATAGTCGAGTGGATTACCGCGCTGAAAAATCATTCCGTTGATACTTGATGATCCGCCAAGAACTTTGCCTCGGCCCTGAGTGACTCGACGGTTGTTCATGTGTGGCTCTGGTTCTGAGACGTAAAGCCAATCGTAGAAACGACTACCAATTGGAAACGTCAACGCTGCAGGCATGTGAATGAAAACATCCCACCAATAATCAGGTCGACCCGCTTCAAGAACGAGCACTTTGTTTTTCGGGTCAGCGCTAAGTCGGTTTGCTAACGCTGAGCCAGCCGAACCGCCACCAACGATTATGAAATCGTAAACAGTTGAAGACTTCCTCAGAAGTCCCCAAGCATTCGCGCGGCTTCAAGTGTGTTATCTAGCAAACATGCAATCGTCATTGGGCCAGTGCCACCAGGCATCGGTGTGATCGCACCGGCAATTGCCTGTACCGCTTCGAAATCAACATCGCCAACGATCTTGCCGTTGATTCGTGATACTCCGACATCGATGACAGTTGCACCAGGCTTTACGTGCGCCGCAGTTACCATTCGCGCCGCACCGGCTGCTGCAATGATTATGTCTGACTCTCGACAAACTTCAATCATGTCGGTAGTCGACTTATGCGCGATAGTTACCGTGGCATCCGCACCACGACGCACAAGCAACAGCATTTGTGGCAAGCCAACAAGTGCTGAACGACCGATGACAGTAACGCGCTTGCCGACAGTTGCAATATTGTGGCGCTCGAGTAAACGCACCACCCCAAGTGGCGTGCACGGCACATGGCCAGGCAACCCACGAACGAGTCGACCGAGTGATTTCTCTGTTAAACCGTCGACATCTTTTTCGATCGGCAACAAACTAAGCACCGCTTCAGTGTCGATATGTTTTGGCAATGGCAACTGCACCAAGATTCCGTGTACTTGTTTGTCGGCAACCAAAGCAGCAACGGCTTGTTCAATTTGTGCTTGCGTTGAATTCTCGGGCAAATTAACGCCCTTAGAAACCATGCCTGCTTCTTGAGCTTTTTGATGCTTGCTCTTGACATATATATGACTAGGCGCATCGTCGCCGACGAGCACAGTTGCTAAACAAATTGCAGGCTTGCCAGCCTTTTCAATAGTCGTTTTAATTTTGGCAACGGTTTCATCGCGCAATTGAACGCCGTCGAGCAAAATTGCCCCACCGGCTGTTCGCGCAGCAACTTGCGTCATGACAGTCCGACGATTTCACCATTCGCATCGAAGTCGATGATCGCTGCTGCCGGCTTTGTTCCGAGTCCTGGCATCGTGCGCATGTCTCCACAAATTGGATAAATGAAACCCGCGCCAATTGACGCTCGCACTTCACGCACATTAAGTGTGTGGCCGGTTGGTGCGCCACGCAGAGATGCATCACCCGAAATTGATAAGTGAGTTTTTGCAACACATATTGGGAGTTTGGCAAAACCGTTATCGGTGTAAGTTTTGATCTGCTTATTAGCAAGACTGGTGTACTCAACTTTTGCTGCACCGTAAATTGTCGTTGCGATCTTCTCGATTTTTTCTTTCAAAGACGCGTCATCTGGGTACAAGAAGTGGAAACTGTTCTTGTCGTTACATGCTTCGACAACTGCCTTGGCCAAATCAACAGCACCTGCGCCACCATCGGCGAAGTGAGTGCAAACTGCAACTCGAGCGCCGGCGCCTTCGGCGATTTTGCGAATCGCTTCATGCTCTGACTTGTGATCAGTTGGGAAACCATTAATCGCCACCACTGGTGAAACACCGTGGGCTTTAACATTTTCAATTTGTTTAACTAGGTTCGCAGCGCCGGCAATTACGTCGTCAGGATTTTCTTTCAAGAGATCTTCTGGCAACGCCTTGCCAGCGACGATTTTGTATTTGCCTGAGTGTGCTTTTAATGCACGAACTGTGGCTACTAATACGGCAGCGTCTGGCACTAGACCCGATGCACGGCACTTAATGTTGAAGAATTTTTCTGCACCCATGTCAGCACCGAAACCTGCCTCGGTAATTAGGTAGTCACCCGAATGAATACCAATTAAATCGCCAACAATTGATGAGTTGCCGTGCGCAATATTGCCAAACGGCCCGGCGTGCACAATCACTGGCGTATTTTCAATAGTTTGCAATAAGTTTGGCTTGATCGCTTCGCCCATGATTACCGCCATTGAGCCTGCACCGCTGAGTTGCTCTGCAGTAACTGGCTTGCCTTGTGAGTTGTAGCCCACAACGATTCGAGAAAACCGTGCACGCATGTCTTCTTTCGAAGTTGCAAGCGCAAGAATAGCCATCACTTCTGATGCAGCCGTGATATCAAAACCAGTTTGTCGAACGACACCGTCTTCTTTTGTGCCCAGACCAATAATTAAATTTCGCAATGAACGATCATTGAC
>CAMCUE010000118.1 GCA_945878705.1 Ferrithrix thermotolerans DSM 19514
CAGAATTGAGCGAATAGTATTATATCTTTTAGAGAATGCTCGTGACCACGCCGGGGGTGCGACCGCAATCTCAGTAACAGGAGATGCCAACGAACTTAGAATCATCGTTGAAGATGCGGGCTCGGGTATTGCACAAAGTGAACGAGAGCGAATTTTTGAGCGTTTCGCAAGGGGGTCTGCATCGCGCAACAGCACTGGCAGCGGTCTTGGCCTTGCGATTGTCCAAGAACATGCACGCGCGTTGAACGGAAGCGCTTGGGCAGAAAATACTAGTTCTGGTGGAGCAAGATTTATCGTAGTTATCAGTCGCAAGTCATTAGTCGAAAATTTGCTAGGTCAAGAATCATGAACACAAATATTAGATTCACGTTACTGAGAGCAAATTTTATTTTTGTGGTTGCATTCGCTGCAAGTTCGTGCGGTGTGCCAAGTTCAAGCAAATTTGTTGTGATTAGTGACTCAAATATCCCTTTTGAATTGAGTATCACCACCACAAGCACCACAACAACAACGACAATCGCGCAGCAACCAGATAAGTCGCAGACAAATGGGTCAGCGCAGTTGGTCGAGAACATAAATGAAACCGTGGATCTTTATTTCATCAGCAACAACAAAGTTCTCGCGACGAGAATACAAATCGCAAGCCCTGCGACAACTTCGCAAGTACTTGCAGCACTAGTCGCGGGTCCACCATCCGGAAACGCCGGCTTAGGTTTACGAAGTGCACTTTCACCACAACTCAATGCGACGATTCAGATCGCAAAAGGAATTGCGACTATTGATTCAACCGGATTTATTCTCGCAGGACTATCGCCTGTTGATCAGCGACTTGCCATCGCCCAACTCGTGCTGACCTTCACTCGACGACCAGGTATTGGCCAAGTTATTTTTAGTGTGAACGGAGTTCAAATAGCTGTGCCCCGCGGAAAAGGAGACCTCGTCAAACCAGGAGTTCCAGTTAGTTTTGATGATTATTTTGCACTGCTCGTAAGCGAGTGACTAGTAGCCGAGGCGTTCAACCCGGTCTGCACGATGTTGCCAATCTTTGTCGACTACGACAAATAATTCGAGATATGCGCCATCTGGCATTTGCTTACGAACCTCGATTCCTACCGACTTGAGAAGACTTCCAGACTTACCGATGACCATTCCTTTTTGGCTTTCGCGTTCAACAATAATCTCGCAACGCACCCTTGGCCACTCCCACTCAGTCACACGAGTTGCGATTGAATATGGCAATTCATCCCGAGTCACCGCGAGCAGTTGCTCACGAACAAGTTCGGCGATCCACTCAGCCTGCGGAGTCTCAGAAACCATATCTGTCGGGAACATCGCATCACCGACTACTGCTCGCCGTGAAAGGGCTGCAATAAGTTCTTTCACCCCGTCACCAGTTTTTGCTGAAACTGGAAAATACTCTGCCGCGCCAAATTTTGCTGCCGCCGATAACTGACTCAAAACTTTACTCGTAGGTACTGCATCTGTCTTATTTAATATTACAATCGCATTTTTGATCTCAAGTTGTTGACTCACCCATTGATCACCCGTGCCGACAGTCTGTGTTGCGTCTAAAACCAAACAGACGACATCTACATCACGCATCGACTCGAGTGCAGTTGAATTCACTCTTTGTCCAAGTGCCGTAGTTGCCTTATGCAATCCAGGAGTGTCGACGAACACAAGTTGAGTGTCGGCGGTAGTGACAATGCCTCGAACTCGGGTCCGTGTTGTTTGAGGCTTATCGGAAACAATGCTGATCTTTTTTCCGATTAGAGCATTAAGCAAAGTTGATTTTCCAACGTTGGGTCTACCAACAAGAGAGACAAACGCAGTTCGCACGACAGAAGGCTACCCATAACCCCGATCGGGATCTGCCACAATTGAAGGATGCTAAATATTGATTGGCGAAAATGGTTTGACAGAATGCAACCGCAGACTCTACAGATTGCTTCGATGCTGCTATATCTAAATGGATTTTTTGCGTTGATCAGTGTGATTGACAAAACTGACTACCTTGGATATCTAAGAGCCCGTTACTGGTTTGGTGCATTACTCGCCTTGGCGGTCGTGGGGTTTCATGCGTTCGGGGGTCTGCTGATGGCTAACGATCGTAAATTGGGTTACAAGTTTGGCGTGGCAGCAGCCTTCTCGCCATTTGTATTGCGGTATTGGGCCTTCTCTGACCTCTCAAATATGCTCGGTGGTGAAATTAGTTTGTATCGCAAAGTAAGCGGAGGCAGCACAACAAGCCTGATCTTCGAAATCGCTCTGTGCGCATTGATGTTGCACCCTCAAAGTCGGTCGCACCAACGCATCTGGTACAAATAGTTGGCTCGACCGGCAACTCTTGCTTGAGCCTTTGGCTAGCGAATTCTGGTAGTAGATCTGCCACACTTATGAGATGACGAAACTCATTATCAAAGGTGTTGATGAACTGAAATCGATGATTGGCAACCATCTGGGTTACTCAGATTATTTAACAGTCACACAAGATCAAATCAACCGTTTTGCCGATGCAACTGGCGATCATCAGTGGATTCACATTGATGTTGAGAGAGCGAAGGCCGGACCTTTCGGTGGGCCGATTGCTCACGGCTATTTAACTTTGTCGCTCGGACCAGTGATGTTGCCGCAGATATTTAGTGTCGAAGGAGTCGCAATGGGTGTCAACTATGGCGCAAATAAGGTTCGTTTCCCGTCCCCAGTACCTGTTGGATCAAAACTTCGCGCAGGTGTCAAACTTCTTTCAGTTGAAGACGTAACTGGTGGAGTTCAAGTAACTCTCGAAACTACGTTCGAAGTAGAGAACGCAAAAAAACCATCTTGCGTCGCTGAAGTTGTATTTCGTTATTATCTGTAAAACAAAAAATTTAACTAGAACTATCGAAAATTTCTCATTACTTCGGCAAATAACTCGACGGTCTCTGTACTTGGATAATCGGCGCACCACGGAATAAATCCACTGCAACCTAGGTCAATATATTGTTGAACTTTTTCCGTGACTTGCTCGACTGTACCAACGAGATTATTTTTCTGCCATTCATCGAAAGAATCTCCGCGTAAACTCTTGGCTCCGGACGTCATTAACTCTTTTTCTGTTCGGCGAATAAAAACATCAGGTGACCATGTTTTCCTGATTTCAGATTCGTCTCGACCAACTGCCAAACAATGACCCTTCAATATCTCAACCTTGCGGGCGAATTCATCAGGACTTCCTCCGAAATTTGAATAGTCTGCGTATCTGGCGACAACCCTCAATGTGAGTTGCTCGCCTCCACCGCCAATCCAAATAGGTGGATGCGGCTTCTGAAGTGGTTTCGGATCACAATTGCCACGAACTAATTTGTAGTATTTCCCGTCAAAAGTTGTTTCTTCTTGACTCCACATTGATCGCACAATCTCGACGCACTCGCGCAACATCGCAATTCGCACTTTTGGTTCTGGGAAGTCATACCCATAGCCACGACATTCGTTTTCATACCAACCAGCACCAATCCCCCAATCAAGCCGACCTCCAGAAATCACATCAATCGTTGATGTAATTTTTGCCAGCAAACTTGGCTCTCGATAAAGATTGCAACCGACCATTTGTCCGAGACGAATCTTTGTTGTTCGTTGACTGATTGCTGCCATCACTGTCCAACATTCAAAAACAGCTTCATGCGCAGGCCTTGGCACATTATGAAAGTGGTCGTAAACCCAAATCGAGTCGTATCCAAGTTGCTCTGCTAACTGCGCAATTTCGACGGCTTTGTTCCATTTTGCGACGGGATCAGAAATTGAAACCAATTCCATTTTCCAACCTTGTGGTATGAAAACTCCGAAAGTGATGTGCTGCTTTGATGTTCTCACAGTGGTAAATCTCCAGTAGCTGTTTTTGTTGAACCGTGATCTTTATACGCGGCAATAGCTCGTTGCGCGATACGCATCTGATGAATTTCGTCCGCGCCATCTGCAAAACGACTCCAACGGGCCTGCTGCAACATATTCGCCAACGGCGTATCTGTTGAATAACCAAGAGCACCATGAACCTGTATCGCTCGATCAATAATTCGCCACAAACTATTTGCGACAAAATGTTTCGCCATTGAAACTTCGGAAATAAATGACTGTCCGCTCTCTAGTTTGTAAGCCGCGTGAAGCACCATCAATTTGCATTGATACATTTCCATCGCCGAGTCTGCGATCAACCATTGGATGCCCTGCTTCTCTGCGAGTATCGATCCGTGTGAATAACGCTTGAGTGCGCGATCAACCATCATGTCAAGTGCAATTTCGGCTTGACCAATCCAACGCATGCAGTGCGCAAGTCGAGCAGGCCCAAGACGATATTGGCCTAGTAGATGACCCTGGCCTTGCCCACCGAGCATATTTCTAGCTGGTACTCGTAAATCGTTGATTTGAATTTCGCAATGATTATGTCCGCCAGACATTGTCTGAACATCACGAACGATATTGAAACCTTCGCTAGGAATGTCAACGATAAAACACGAGTTCGCAGCCTGTGGTAGATCTGGGTCATCTTCAGTACGCGCTATCAACAATGCAAATTTTGCGCCA
>CAMCUE010000119.1 GCA_945878705.1 Ferrithrix thermotolerans DSM 19514
CTGCTGGCAAGTTTTTGAAGCGTGAACTGCAACAACGCCTGTCAAAAAGCGAGATTAAAGCAACAGTTAGAGCGAAGTAGTTACTGCTCTTCAGGCGGGCGAATGTGGCGAAATTGCCATAGCAATAAAAAGTCGTAAATAATTTTGCAAGCCGCGCAAATCAGCAGTGGCCACGCAAAACGAGAATGATCCAGCATCCATCCAGCGACTATTGGTGGCAGTGCCGAAGCCAAACTTCTTGGAACATTCGTGACGCTGGCTGCTGCTGCTCGCTCACTGGGCTGAACAACAGCCATTACATAACTGACACGCACGGGAACATCCATCTGGCTCAATAGCCCGCGCAAGATAAACAGTGTGACTGCGAGCCAAACATTTGGTGACAGTGCAACACCGATTAACAAAACACTTGCTGGGATGTGTGTGAAAACCATTGTGCGAACCAGGCCGATTCGTTTGGCAATACGAACTGAAAGTAGCGACGAGATTGCCGAGAGTATTCCAGTTGCAAAAAATACAACACCGAGTGCGGTAATAGAAAGATCAAACCGTCGGAAAATCCATAATGCAAAGATTGATTGCACGGCGAAACCGCCGCCGAAAGAATCGAGACTAAATAGTGCGGCGAGTTTAAAAATTATGCGACGCGAATCGCCGAGAGCCGATTTCGTGCCGGTCGGTTTTGTTTGTGATGTACTCGACATACGTCGATAAATCGCGAAAACTATTAATCCAGCAAATGCATAAACGAAAAAAGTAATTCGATAGCCAAAGAGGTCTGAGAGTTGCTGGCGATGCACGAACCACAGCGGTAGTGCAGCGCACAGCGCGCCGATTGAGCCGACTAATGCACCACTTAAGTTATAAAGAGCAAACATCGCCGTGCGTTGATCATCAGTTACTGACGCAGAAAGACTTGCCTGCTCAAGGGTCAAGAATGCACTCACATCACCTGCAGATGGATTCATTGTGCCAATCACGCCGACAAATAGCAGAGCGATGAAACTTGATGCGAAACCGAATGCAACACCTGTGGCCGTCATTAATAAAGCAGCCATGGCGAGCAGTCGTGCTGGCGCAATTCGGTGGCCGAAAATACCGACGAGGATCGTTGTCGCTGCTGAGCCGAGCAGAGATGCGGTGACGACTGCACCAATTTGTAAACCGCTCAGCCCGAGTGCAAGGAGAAACCCTGGCAAACTTACATAGACCATGCCGTCAACGAAGGCTCGCACTGAACGGGTGGCGATTAACTTTCGGCCATCTGCTGTCGCGGTTGTTGGCGCCGAGAGAAGTTTGAAAATCACGAAGTAACGCTAGTTCATGAAATTAACGCGACTATCCAAAATCAACTAGTGTTTCATCTCGTGCCACCAGTAGATCTCACAGGTTCAAGCGGCGTAAGTCTAGATTCGTTAACGATTGGCAATGCTCTCGTTGATGTTTTAGCGACTGTTGACGAAGGATTTTTGATTCGCGAAAAAATTGTCAAGGGCTCGATGAACCTTGTTGATATTGCGCGCTCGAAACATTTGCATTCGCTTGTTAATTCGCGAACCGAAATGAGCGGCGGAAGTGCTGCCAATACGGCTTACGGTCTGGCCAGTCTCGGTGGAAAAGCCGGATTCATCGGCCAAATTTCGGCCGACCGTTTAGGTGAATCATTTGCCAAAGATTTAGCCAATGTTGGCGTGCAGTTCTTTCCTGGTGTCACTTGCGAGACCGAAGACACCGGGAGATGCCTAATCGTCGTGACACCAGACGGCAATCGTACGATGAATACTTTTCTTGGCGCAGCGTCGCTGCTTGATGCTGCAGATATTTCGCGCGAAGCAGTGCAGAGTGCCGCAGTTGTAATGCTTGAAGGATATTTGTTTGATCGTGACGCGGCTAAAGAGGCATTTCGTGTCGCCGCCGAATATGCGCATGCTGCTGGTCGAAAAGTTGCGCTTACACTTTCTGACTCATTTTGTGTTGACCGCCACAGAGCAGACTTTTTGGATTTAGTTAAGAACAATATTGATATTTTGTTTTCAAACGAAGACGAAATCAAGGCGCTGTATCAAGTTGACTCAATCAATGACGCGTTACATAAGTTGCGAGACGACTGCGAATTTGCTGCGGTGACGCGCAACGAGCACGGCTCGGTCGTGATCGACGGTGAAGAAGTTGTAATCATTGATGCAGAACCAGTTGACAGCGTCGTAGATGCCACAGGCGCTGGCGATATGTATGCAGCAGGTTTCTTGTTTGGCTTCGTGCGTGGCAAACCAATTGAACAATGTGGAAAGATCGGTTCGATTGTCGCCTCAGAAGTTATTTCGCACATGGGCTCACGGCCGCTAGTGCCATTAAATACAGTCGTACCAAAAAACTTACAGTAGAAAGTTTGCTGGTTAGTAAAGCAACTTAGCTTTCGTCGGCGGGTAAAAACTCAAGTTGCAAGTCGCCAAGTTTGACGAGAGTCGAAGCGATCCATCCGCCCAGCGTCGAGAAGTGTTCGTCGAGCAATTTGCTTGTGCCATCTTGCAAAGTCTCTTCAGCGAGTTCATAGTCGCCCGTATACGTAACTTCGATCGCATAGTCAATGCGCTCAGTAGGCGGTGTTGGGTGGGTGATTTCAATGGTGATGCTTTCGCGCTCAAGTTGACTGGCACTAATTTGAGGACTCTTTAGTGGCGTGATTTCAGTTACAAGAGAAGAATCTGGTTGGCCAGCAAGTCGTTGCACACGAAAGACAATTTCCATTTCAATTTCGGGTGACTCATGAAAAACTTCTTCGGTGTACCAGGCCCGATAATTTGCTTGACTCCAACTCGGCCAAGTCAATGTGATGTGCGAAACAACCCGCGGTGGGTGGCCCTCTCCGGGTAGGCCGTAACTTGTTTCCCAGACGAGATCGCCGAGCAACATGTCTGACTGAAAGTGTTCATCAAATGCCTGGCGCTCTAAAAACGCATTCGTAAAGGCATCGCGCAGCGCGCCAATCGCATCGCTAAAAACATGGTCGAGCATGTGGCTATCACGCTAACAATGTGCGAAACTAAATGCTCATGAGTCTGATAATCCTTGAACGTAGTGAGGGTGTAGCCACCCTGACGCTAAATAATCCTGCTGAGCGCAACACAATGACAGCCGAAATGGTTGGCGATATCAAGCAAGCAATGGATGAAATCGAAGCCGATAAAACGGTTGGCGCAATTATCGTCACTGGAGCCGCCCCCGCATTTTGCGCTGGGGCCAACTTAGGAAATCTCGCCGAAGCAGACGGCGAATCACTGAGTCGAATTTACGAAGGTTTTTTGCGCATAGCGCGGACACCTTTGCCGACGATTGCTGCCGTCAATGGCGCAGCAGTTGGTGCTGGTATGAATCTCGCATTGTGTTGTGATGTCCGAATTGCGGCTCATCGCGCAAAATTTGATACTCGTTTTTTGCAAATTGGTTTGCACCCAGGTGGTGGTCACACATGGATGTTTCAAAACATCGCTGGTCCGCAAGCGACAATGGCTGCAGTCATATTCGGTGAGATTCTTGATGGCCAAGAGGCACAGCGAGTTGGTTTGGCCTACAAATGTGTTCCTGATGACGAGTTGATTTCGGCGTCGCGTGTGATGGCGGTTCGCGCGGCGAGTGTGCCTCGCGAGTTGGCAATCATCACAAAGCGCACAATTCAAGAGATGGCGAACATAGCCACGCACAGTGAGGCGATCGCCAAAGAACTTGATCCACAGGTTTGGACAACTCGCCAGCCATGGTTCGCCGAGCGTCTTGCTGCATTGCAAAGCCGAATAAAGAAGTCGTAGCCTTCAAAAATTTTTTAATTAGTTTTCGCAGACTACGACTTGGCTTGAAAAAATAGGGTACTTTAGCGCTTAGAGCAGCTAGAACATTCAAGTATTTCCAGTGATGGAGGGAAAAAGATGAGTCAGCGACACAGGCGAGTTGAAGCAATTCCGCCAGTAAAACAAGAGTTGCGAGCGCACGCTCACAACGAGCGTCACCGAATACATGCAGAGTTGCATTTAATTACTGAACAGGTTCAACATGGTGTCGAGCCAGAAGATATTGATGAACCTGGTACTAATTGGAAACCACTGCATCACCATGATTCGCAAATCGGTCTTAGAAAGAGTAACGGCCGAAGTTTGAAACATTGGAAGACAAAGGCATGGAAGCGTCGAAAGGCTTTACGCCGAGCGCGGGCTGCACAAATAACAGCGATTTAAGATTTAGCGGCTAGCCATTGTTGTGTTATCGCAGATTTACGGTTGTGCCATTCTTCAATTGTGAATCCGTATCGCAGGTGATCTTCCCAGACACCATTAATTTCTAGAAATCTTTCGGACAGACCTTCAAGGCGGAATGAAAGTTTCTCCATCACTTTTTTACTGTTTGTATTTCGCGGGATGATGCAGACTTCAATTCGATGGAGTTTCAATTCTTCAAACGCAAAGTGCGCCAGCACTGCCACTCCTTCGGCAACATAGCCATGACCGGCATGCGTGCGATCGATCCAGTATCCAA
>CAMCUE010000120.1 GCA_945878705.1 Ferrithrix thermotolerans DSM 19514
ACACCGATCAAGAGACTGGTGCAAAGATCGGTGTAGTAACTGCAATTACTCCGCTTCTCGCAACTATTTCTTCGCCAGGCAACTCAAAACTACTTACTGATTCAATTGATGCTGTTGCGAATCGACTGCAACGACAAATCAACGAACTTCGTAAAATGGGGATAAACAAGGTGATCTTGGTGAGCCACCTCCAAGATTTGAACAATGACAAGTTACTCGTCGCAAAACTTAAGGGCGTTGATGTTGCCGTCGGCGGTGGTGGTGACGAATTGTTGCAAAGCGACTATGTCTCTAACTCGGTTGAATTGTTACCGGGCGAAACTGCGCCGGTCGGCACCTACCCGACGAATGTGGTTGATGCTTCAGGAAAAGTTGTACCAATCGTCACGACAAGCGGAAACTACAAGTACGTGGGACGCGTAGACGTTAAATTCGACAAGAAAGGTAATGTCGTTGAAGTTGTGCAATCAACTTCTTATCCACGACGCGTTATTCCAACGACCGACGAGTCAACAAAACTCGGTCTTACAGACTCAGTGAGCCCCAACGCTCAATTGTTGACTTCGGTGATCGCCCCACTCAACACATGCTTGGCGAAGTTCACAGTTCCATTTGCTAAAACCGAAGTGCTGTTCAATGCTGCACGCGGTAGCGCATCTGCGGCTGGTGTTCGAACTGTTGAGACCAACGGCGGTAACCTCGTCGCGGATTCATTCGTATATCTCTACGACCAGATCGCGTCGAGCGAAGGTCTTGCAGCACGCAGTGCAACAAACCCTGTTGTCGCTGTGCAAAATGGTGGTGGCATTCGACAAAATGCCGGCGACTTGTTGCCAGTGTCTGGTGTAGCGCCAGGCACAATCAATCGTGGAAACACTTTTGATCTCTTGCCGTTTGACAACCGCTTTGCACTCTTTACCAACATGACAGCAACACAGTTGAAAGAAGTTTTTGAGCGGTCATGCGCAAGTTCGACTAGTGGTGGCGGACAGTTCTTGCAAATCTCGGGCTTGAAAGTTACTTGTAAGCGCAGCAACACCGCACAGGTGATTGGCAATCCTGCTTCTGGTTTTCAGTATGGCGCTGTCACGACCGCAGGAAATCGTGTCATCGACATTCGGTTGGCTGACGGTACGAAACTTGTTGAGAACGGATCTGTCGTTGCTGGTTCTCCGGCTGTAGACGTGATCACCAACTCGTTCACGGCAATTGGCGGAGATAATTTTCCAACCTTCGGAGTGCTCAACCCCAAAGTGCTTGGCTACTCGTACGAAGAAGCCCTTTACCGATACCTACTGAGTTTCCCTAAAGGCTCTGATGGTCTACCGACAATTCCTGCCACTGACGCTCGATACAAGTCTGGCGGCGAGGGTCGAATCACCTGGCAGAGTTAGAAGTTATTGAGGGTGGTGGGCGTGCTTATTTGAGTTGAGTTTTACGGAACAAAAACTCTCTGCACACCACCACCACAATTAATTAATAGTTTCGCCGCTGGCTTGTGCGCCAGCACTGGGTTTTGCATGCAAGCCGTCAACGGCATCAAGGACTTCAATGTTGTCATTATGCGAGTGCGTAAAACCAAGCGCGCGTTCGGCGCTGATAGTTTCATCGGTTCGAAACGCAACAATGTAGGCCCGCCGCCACGAACCCGTTGAATAGTTTCCGCCTGAGCCGTGCAAGACCCCTTCGTTGTGCACCGTAATGTCGCCGCGCGAGATCGGTACAAGAGTCATCACGTCGCCGTCACGCAACTCGGTTACAAGTGTGTGACTTTCTGTACGGTCGCGATGCAACGGATGGTGCTGGCGCACTGCTTGGCGATGGCTGCCGGCAAGAAACTGCATGCATCCGTTTTCGATTGTTGAATCGTCAACGGCTAACCAACACGTGGCAGTGCGGCGATCATCTGTGTCAATCCAATATGCCTGATCTTGATGGTAGCCAAACACGGCGTCGTGGCGACCAGGCTGTTTGGCCAATAACTGATCGAAGTCAATTTGCATTCCTGGGCCACATAACTGCTCAGCGATAGTTGCTGCGCGACGCTCAAAGATATTGTCTTGCCATTGGGGATAGTACCTTCGAGGGCACATCACATTGGCGATCGCATAGCCCGATGCGTCGGTGTCAAATTCTCCGGATGTCATATCGTTAAAGTCTCTTCCGGTTACGGCTATTTCGCGTCGTAAAAACTGTTCATATACTTTTGCGATTTCATCTGTTTCGGTTTGCGAGAGCACTCCTCGCAAGTGCACAAATCCGTTTGTCTGAAATGACTGTTTTTCTTCATCGGTCACTACATAGGTATCGCCATTGCGTCGATGCTTAAAATCATCATTCATTTCATAGCTCATTTCACCGCTCATTACACTTCTCCATATTGTTTAAAAACACAGGTTAGGTCGCTTGCTTTAACTGAGCAATTTCGCTGAATGGCACTGCTTGGGCGCAAAGCATGATTCGCGTTCAAGTGCACACATGCGTGAATGACAACATTGATAAAAGTTATACTTGTAGTTATACCGCGCGCTATGATTGCGTCGTGGCGCAAAAAGTTGGACCCAAAGGCCAAGTTGTAATTCCGAAAAAATTTCGCGACGAATTAGGTATCGAACCTGGTGACGAGGTAGAAGTTTCGCTTTCTAAAAACGGCGTACTGATTCAATCAGTTCACACAACCAAGACTTTGCGGGGAATATTCTCGGGCTCCGGGATGCTCGAAATGCTGATAGCCGACCGAAGCAAAGAATCGCGATGAATATTTGCCTCGACTCATGGGCAGTAATTGAATGGCTTGAAGATCGACCTTCGGCTGCACTCGTTGAAAAGGCAATTGCCGCTCGTCCAGTCATCAGTCTTGTAAATGTTTGCGAAGTGCTCTACATCATTTATAAGAAGCACGGCGAGAAAGCTTCAAACCAAGTGCTGCCCGCACTTCGACAAAAGTTACGGTTTGTCGAAGTTGATCAAGATCTAGCGGTGTCAGCCGCAAAGATTAAGGCAACTTACAAAATGGCTCTCGGCGACGCGTTCTGCGTGGCAACTGCACTCGCCCACAACGCGAAAATCTACACGGGAGACCCCGAAATAATTCGTGCCCAAGGCAACTGGAAAGTTCAGGATCTGCGTTAACCGAGTAAATCTGCGCTATCACTCGAGCAATTTTTGTGGCGCGCCCTAGATGACTCGAACAGCCGAATTGTGGTTAAGAAATTCGCTGACGAGTCAAAGAATTTCGGTCGCGCATTACTAGTATTCGGTGTATGAAAATCTTTCCTTCTCCAAAAAGTAATAACAAAGATGCTTTGATCGGCACATTCGGCGCCGCAATCGGTATTGCGATCACGTGGCTCGTGTCTGATGCATTGCTCAGTGGTGTCGCACCGTTATTAGTGGTCTCAATGGGCGCTTCTGCAGTCATTTTGTTCTCGATGCCCTCGGCACCTGCGGCACAACCAGGGGCAGTATTGATCGCTCACGTTGTTGCGGCATTCTTCGGTGTTGCCGCCGCTCAGGTTTTCGACAACATTCCACTTGCGATCGCAGTTGGGCTCGGCTTGCACGTCGGGCTGATGACGCGCTTTGGTTATATGCACCCACCAAGTGGTGGCACGGTTCTGACCGCAATCATTGGCGGTGATGCGGTTACCGATCTTGGCTTCGAATTTATTTGGCGGCCAGTGCTTCTTAATGCCGTTTTGCTCGTCTTATTAGCAGTCGCGGTAAACAAACCATTTGCCTGGCGCCAATATCCGGCTAAAAGCTAAATAATTTTTTAAACAGGGTGACTTCGCCCGTCAAAGATCTTTGGCGAGTTTCGTTCGCCAAGATGAAAAACTCTTCACGGTGCCCGCGTGCGGTGTTCGCAACCACGGGTATGGATGTATCTCGGCGAGTTTGTTGAATTTCTTGAACGACGGCACAGGGGCATACGTGATTGCGACTGCGTTGTCTTGCGCGAATTGATATGGGTCGCCCAGATAAACGTTGACTGGTCTGCGAGTATTTAAATCTTGCAATGTTTGCAAATAAAAAGCAATACGCCGCGAACTCAACTGAAGTTTTTTCAACGCCTGTTGATTGAACACAAAAACCGCGGGCAAGTGCGAGTTCGCAACAAGGGCCGGGTCGTTGTCACCCAGTGAATCAATGGTCAAAAGCACGTGACTCGCCTCGCTGTTCACGACCATTGACGTCGGCCCCGTAGTTGCCCCCACATCGGGGTCGCTGTCGAGAATCGCATCACGAGATAGTTCGCGCGGCGAAATCTCGGCGGGAAACTCTTGAATCGGACACTTGCTTTTCAGCGGGCATCTGTTGCACAGACCAGAAGCACGTTTATCAACTTGCCACTTGGCGAAACCATATGGTTTGCCCGTGCCGGCGCCGACCGTCCATTGCCAACCCAAAAGATTTGCTGCTCGCGAGCCATCAATCAGGTTTTGATGCATGCGCTCTTGGCCACTCAGCCAACCTTTGTCGTTTCTTACCGTCCAATGCGAGGCAAG